>NYVS01000010.1 GCA_002684755.1 Phycisphaerae bacterium | reverse complement strand
AGAAGCAGAGCCAGAAGGCCCGCACCGGCAAATCGGCGCAACGAATCGACACCGGGATTCATTCCGGAAAGCTTGAGTGGGTTGACCGAAGCGTCGGTGAGACCGGGGCGGAACGGCATAGTTTCCTCTTATTCTTGATGGAAGCCCCAATCGGGACGAAAGAGCGGAGTGTCAGAATCTGCCCTTCCGTTTCTCAAGTCTAGCTCCCGGCTCAAGAATCACAAGAGAAAGATGTCCTATGCGTGAAGACCGACGGGGCCACGCCACATTGGACGTCGGTCGACCGCCGCCCGTCCCCGCGAAGGCCTCAGAACGACCAGTTGGCCAGCATCACGCCCAGATCGCCTCCGCCCACGTCGCCGGATCCGTCGAGATCGAAGGCGGGATCGTCGGTGCCCCAGGCGACGAGCAACAGCCCGATGTCGGTTCCGTTGACCAGTCCGTCGCCGTTGAAGTCACCGGGGATCGAGTCGTCGCATTCGATTCCGAACACGCGGAGATTGTCGATGCCCGCCTCGACGACGGAGCCGTCTCCGAGATCGCTGGCGACGAAACGCATCCGCATCTGTTCGGTCGGAGCGATGATGTCCTCGACCACGAAGTCGACGGTCACCCAGACGTTGGGGTTTTCGTTGATGTCCTCGACGAGCGTCCACGAGCCGCCGGCATCGTTGCTGATGTAGACCTGCATCGAGTCCGCGTTGGGCGAAGCGCCTGCATCGTTGGANTACCAGCGGTCATAGCTCAGGCTGAGGCCGGAACCCGGTTCGCCACCCGAGAAGACGGGCGAAATCAGCGTGGTCTGNCCACCGTCGATGTCACTGTTGTCGTCGCCGGGNTTGATCTCGGTGAGGAAGCAGGCGCCGTTCGGGTCGCCGTTTCCATCGGTGCACGGGTCACCTCGTCCNTTGCACTGCGGCTGGCCGAGTTCCCAGATTCCAGTCGCCGCGTCGTCGCCGGCCGCGGAGAACGCCCAGCCCGCATCGGAGCTGCCGTCGTAGTCGACGATCAGAACCTCGCCGTCCGCCACCTGGGCGGCGTACGGTCCGCCGCCATCGCTGTAGTCCTCGCCGGCCGTCGTACTGGCGCTGAACTCGAACACGACCGAGTCAGGACAGTNGGGCGACGCCGGAAGTCGGAACGACCAGACCCCGGGGTCCGACGAAGGANCGCCNGCCACGGACTCCAGCAGNCCGCTCGAGGCGAAGGTGTAGTTCATCGTGGCGGTGTCGACCTCCACGCCGTCTTCCGAAATCGCGACGAGCAGGTCCGTGCCCGAGGAAGGCACGGTTTCCGGAAGCCCTTCCGGGAAGGAGAATCCGATCGGCGCGATGTCCAGCTTGAAGATCAGCAGGCCGCTCTGGAAATCACTTGCGATGATGGTCCCGCTCGGGAAGAACGGGTACACGCTCCAGACGCCGTTGTAGCCCGCACTGTCGTTGGCCGGATAGGTGTCGAAGTGGGCGATTTCGTTCAGGAAGTTGCCGTTCCGCTCGAGGATCCGCACCCCGGTCGTGTAGTTCGCCGCGTAGACCAGTCCGTCGTGGCAGTAGTTGTTGTGATTGTTGGCCGAGAACGGAAGCGACTGGGTGAAGCCGAGCGAGGCGTCATCGAGGTCGTCGATGGCCACCATCTGGAACGTGGAATTCAGGGCCGTCTCGTCATTCGAAACGAGCCAGCGGAAGTCATCGGTGTGCCAGCACTGATGGCTGTACCCGGCCTGCGGCCACGTGACTCGCGAGAGCAGGTTTCCGGCGGGATTCGGGTTGGAGGGCGTTCCGAAGTCGACGATCGAGAGCCCGGTGTTGACCGAGCCGCCGTTGTTGCCGTCGTTCAGGAAGCCGATGATCCGACCTCGGTACGTCGAGTCGGGCCCGTTCTGGGGATAGACGACGATGTCGGCATCGTGCACGTAGCGATCCGACCACGCGCCGATGAACTGCGGGGATCCGGGATCCGCCGAGGTCGAATAGAAGCGGAGGCCCTGACCGGATCCGCCGCAACGGACGACCAGGTCCGTTCCGGGAATCGAGGCGATGTTGTGCGTCGCACTGTTGCCGTCCGCGGAGGATTCACCCTCGTAGGTGACCACGCCGCTGTCGATCTGGCTCATGTCGAACGACTTGATCGAGCCACCACCCTCGCCGACCACGTAGGCGTGATCGCCCACGGTCTTCACGTCGCCCCAGAGCGACCCGGTGCCGCCGCGGTCGTAGGTGTAGAGGACCACCGGGAGGAACGGGTCGGTGACCTCGACCCAGGTCACCGACGATTCCATGGTGATGATCGCGTACTCCCGACCGGAGTCCGACACGTAGCCCCAGCAGTCGGAGCCGTTGCCGGAGCCGCCCAGCTGGTTGATGGGGATCTGCGCACAGAAGATCGTGTTCTCCTGCGAACCGGCCCATCCACCCCCTGCGATTCCGTTCTGGTTTCCGTAGATGATGTCGCCATAGATCGGCGGCTCGGGCTTGCCCTTCGGATCGTTCTCATGCGCCCAGGTTGAAGCGGTGCCCTGCAGCAGGACGGCGGCGAAGGTGGTGGCGAGAAGCCCTGAAGTACGGATCATCTTTTCGTTTACCTCTTTGAGAGACGTGCGTGGGAGCCGGATCGTCATCCCCGCCGGACGAATTTGAAGCGATCGGCCACCCAACTAATAGCCTTGAACGACCGTTATGACGGATCTTGTCGGGTTTTCGTTCCCTAAATCACCGCGATTCAGCGATCATCGAGGAAACGATTGTAAGTTCCGATAATACATGCTTCTGTCCTCAGGATTTCCCATCGCCAACCCCGGCGTATGAACCGGAAAGCGTCTCGAGAAATGCCACGAGGTCCTCGATCTCGCCGGGCTCCAGCAGGAGCGGGGTCAGAACGGACTCCTGGTGATGGTCCAGCTGGGTCGCGCCCTCGAGCGTCGAGTAGAACCGGACCACCGACTCGAGATCCGGCATCGAACCATCGTGCATGTACGGCGCCGTGTCGCCGACCCCGCGGAGCGAAGGCGTTCGAAACGACCCCCAGGCCTCGGCGTCATGTNTGACCCCGGCGCTCAGGATCGCCTGAACACCGTCGGGCGCGTCACTGTGCNGCCCGGCCGCGTTGAAGGGATCCTCGCGGACCAGCAGTGACCCGTCGTACCGACCCGGATCACGGGGCAGACCGTTCGGGGCGGGAATGCCGATGTTGTGGAACTCNCCNTCGCTGAAGAACGCCCCCGAGTGACACTCCCAGCACTCCGCACGCCCGAAGAAGAGCGACATCCCACGAAGTTCCGAAGCGTCGAGGTGCGCCGAACCGTCTCCGCCGCTTGAGACATCNTCCACCCAGGCATCGAATCTCGACGGCTCNGATCGCAGTGTTCGCTGATAGGNGGCCATCGCCTTGCCGAGATTCGCGACGACCTCGCCCACCGCTCGGCGATCTTCGTCGCTCATCGAGCCCCAGGCGTCGGTCGACGCATCATCACCTTGCGGGCGGGCCCTCGCCGGAAGCGACTCGGCGACGAGTTCGAGCGGTCCGAAGATCGTCTCGTACTCGGATCTGAGTTCCGAATCCTCCAGCACCGTCCGGACCACCGCCGTGCGATCTCCCCCCATTTCGAGCGGATTCTCGATCGGACGGATCGCATGGGCCCACATCGAATCACTTCGACCGTCCCAGTTGAACCATCGGTGGTGGGCGGCGTCGACGAGCGACGGCGCGTGGCGGGCCGCGGTGCCGATGCCGCGCGAAAGCGGAAGTCCGTCGGTGAATCGCCGTTCCGGCTGATGACACGTCGCGCAGCTCACCNAGCCATCCGCCGACAGACGCGAGTCGAAGAACATCCGGCGACCCAGCGCCGCCGCCTCGCGATCATCCGCCCAGCGGTTCGTGGGGTCGGCCGGCGGCACCGGAAGTGGCGAGGACGCCATCGCTCGACGCTGGACATCGGGATCCAACCCGAGCGAGACCGCCACGACGCCTTCCTTCTCGGCNTCGGAAGGGCGAGATCGATCGCAGCCGACCGTGGCCAGCGTCAGCGCCGTCACCGACGTCGTGAGGATCGCCNTGCGGCGGAANGGTCGNCGNCTCATNGCTCGATGTCCAATGTCCACTGCGTCCGCTCGATCTCTCCGTCGAGCGCGACNTCGACCGAAGCCTCCCAGCGTCCGGGCATGTGCAGCAGGATCCCCTCGACCGACCATCCATCCGGCCCACGAGTCACCCNCGGCTCCACGTTCATGCCGTGACCGTGGTGCGGCATCTCCGCGTCGAAGACGACCTCGACCCGGTCGTCGAGCGGCCGTCCCTCGGCGTCGGTGATCCTGAGTTCGATCGCGCACGGCTCGGACACCGGCAACGGACCGCCCACCGGCCGCCACGCCACCTGCCAACGACCGTCGCCGGAGACGACGTCCTGCCACGCCACCACCACCGGCACCGTCACATCCGCCGGAGCCGAGGCACCACCAGCGCCCGTCGTCCCACCGGGTGACGAATCATCGGCGGGTGGCCGATCACAGCCGGCGAGCATCAACGGGAGGAGAAGAGATGCGAGACGAATCCTCATGGCTGATCCTCCGACGACGACGACGACGACGACGACGACCGATCCACGCCCACGCCGTCCCCTGCTTCCGCTTCCGCTTCCTCGACCGGTTCGAAGTCGCTTCGAAGCAACATCGGGCGGTCGTGCCCCTGCCCGAGGCTGAACGAGATCCGCCATTCACCGCTGGCGGGATCGAACACCTGGGCTCGGTGATTGCCCTGATCGAGTACCACGACGCCACCGTCGGGGAGCAGTTCGAGCCCCGCAGGCAGCCACAAGGCGCCATCCCATGAACCACGCTCACCAGCGGTCGAGATCAACTCGCCATCGCTGGAGAGCGTGACCACCCGGTCCGTTCCACGATCGGAGATCACGACTCGACCATCGGACGATGCCACCACGCCGAAGGGACGTTCGACACCCGTTTCCTCGGTGCCGAGCGACCGTTCGATCGCGCCGTTCGCATCGAGCATGAGAACCCGTCCCGCGTCCGCGTCGCTCACCAGCCAGCCACCCTCGGGCCGCACCGCGATCTGCGTCGGTCGCGTGCCCGCGGGGAGCGGGATCACGCGGGACACGTCGAGGTCGTCGTCGGCGAGGATGATCGAGGGCCCGGATGCGTCGAGGAGATGAAGCACGCCGTCGCGGATCGTGAGATCCCGGATGTCGACGTCGGTTCCGCCACCCGCCTCCACGACGCGTCGGCCGAGCAGGTCGTACCCCCAGCTGCGGACGAAACCCGCCATGAACGGATCCATCTTGAGCGGTTCCTCGCGATCACGATCCAGGCGCCACTTGATGATCCGCCGACTGCCGCCGTCGACCAGGAAGATCTCCTGCGACTCGGCATCGACGCCCACCGCTTCGATCCGGTTGAAGTGCGCGGCGCCGCGGCCACTCCGGGAGAAGGTGGTCACGTGGATCGGAATTCCGAACCGGAGATCGAACACGACCGCCGACGCGCTCTCGGGCTCCCACATCGCGAGCAGGTCTCCATCCGCCCCCACGTCGGTGCCGAAGTGACTCTCGACCCCTCGGATCCGCGGGAGCGAATTTCCCGTCGGTGATTCGCCGTCCGGCACCGGACCGAAGACCTGGTAACGACGTTCGAAGGGTTCGAGCACGAAGGCACGCGTTCCGTCGGCGGCGACGGCGACGCCCTCCGGGTAGTGGATCCGTCCCTCGCCCTCCCGCGGGACCACCGCGTGCATGCCCCACTGGTCGAGGAACGCGGCATCCTCGAGACGGTGCACCGAGATCCGATGATTCAGCTTGTCGGCGACGAAGAGTCGGTCGCCGGCGACCGCGAGATCGACGGGCGTGTTGAAGAGTCCCGGAAACGCCCCCCGGTCCCCGATCGATCGGCGTTCGGTGCCGGTCGCATCGATCCGGACCAGACGATGGCGGTCGGTATCCGCGAGCCACGCGCCGCCATCCGGGAGACCCACGATCCCGCGGCAGCCGGGGTACGTGGTTCGTCCGACCTGCCGTGGTTCGCCGGTCTCGAGGTCAAGGCCTTGAAGCCCGCCGAGATCGTCGACGACCCAGACCAGGCCACCCCCGCTTCCGACCGCGACACCACCCGCCCCCGTGGACCAGGCCGGATCCCCGCCACCATCGCGACGCTGGACGTACCGATCACCGAGCAGGAACCAACGATCCTCGCCGTCGATCGCGATGTCCACCCATCCACCCGGCGGTGGCGTGTTCCCCTCGGTCGCTTCGGCCGATTCGATCCTCCCTCGTGCGTCGAGGACCACCACTGATCCATTCGGACGGATCGCGATGGCCCGGGACTCGTCCAGTCCGTCGACCTGTCGCTCGAATCGCCCCAGGGTGGGCGGCTCCGTCGGAACCGCGTGGAGACCGTCCGCCCCGGCCCAGAGCAGGAGGAGAACGAGCACGCCGGTCATGAAGTCGTTTCGATTGGCTTGCATCAGGTCACCCGGTCGAACTGCGGCGAGAATCTCCGACGTATGCAGAATGGTACGCACCCCGGAGCGGATCGGCGATCCGATCTCGCCACCTTCGAAGTCGCACGTCGTCGCGGCGGCCCGCGAACCGGGGCGGAGGATCGGGCATCGGACACGCGGTAGACTGTGACCCCTTCTTCCCGGACCCCCACCACCATGAGCGACACCGTCACCGATCACCACCTGCCGAGCCGGACGAATCCGCTTCGGATTCCCAACATCATCGCCCTCGTGGTGCTCGTCCTGCTCGTACTCGCACCCCTGGTGATCGACGTTCACGGCGAGGCCGAGGTCGTCCAGATCGAATCGGAGGCCGCAGCGTCGCCCGACGGCTCGATGTCGCCCGAACTCACCGACGCACTGGCGGACGCGGAGGCCGGGCCTGCGGACCACGACGAGCATGGTGGCCACGACGATCACGGCGTCCCGCCCTACTGGCAGATCGGCACGATTCCCTTCGTGGTGCTGCTGCTCTCGATCGCGGTGCTTCCCCTGCTGCGATCGACCATGCACTGGTGGGAGGACAACACGAACCGACTGGCCGTCGCGCTCGGCCTCGGGCTTCTGACCGTCGTCTTCTACGCGGTGGTCCAGGGTCCGGTCGCGGCCCTCCTGGCGATCGAGCACGCGATCCCGGGCGAGTACATCCCGTTCATCATGCTGCTCTTCTCGCTCTACGTCATCTCGGGCGGCATCTCGATCACCGGCGACCTCAAGGCCACGCCGACCGTGAACGCCGGCTTCATCCTGGTGGGCACGCTGATCGCGAGCTTCATCGGCACGACGGGTGCGAGCATGCTCCTGATCCGTCCCCTGCTCGAGACGAATCGGGAACGCAAGCACGTGGTGCACACCGTCGTCTTCTTCATCTTCCTGGTGAGCAACATCGGCGGCACCCTGCTGCCGATCGGCGACCCCCCGCTGTTCCTCGGCTACCTCCGCGGCGTCCCCTTCGACTGGACGCTCGTCCTCTGGAAGGAATGGGCGTTCCTCGGCGTGATCCTCCTCGCGGTCTACTGGGTCTGGGACACGATCGTGGTCCGCAGGGAGACCCCGCTCGATGCGGCGCTCGACGACGCGATCCGGCGCCCCCTGCGACTGACCGGCTCGGTGAATCTCCTGCTCCTCCTCGGCGTGGTGTTCGCCGTCGCCCTCCTCGATCCCTCCAAGCCGATCCCGGGAACCGAGATCCACGCCTTCCCGTTCTGTCGCGAGCTGGTGATGCTCGGCCTCGCCGGGGCGAGCCTCGCCCTCACGCCGTCCGGAATCCGCGAAGCGAATCGATTCAACTATCACGCCATCGTCGAGGTCGCCGCCCTCTTCGTGGGGATCTTCCTCAGCATGCAGGTGCCGCTCGCGGTGCTCAAGGCGAACGGCGCCGAACTCGGACTCGAGAGCCCCACCCACTTCTTCTGGCTGACCGGAATCCTGTCGAGCTTCCTCGACAACGCACCGACCTACCTCGTGTTCTTCCAGACCGCGGAATCGATGACCCCCGCCGCCGGCGAAGGCATCCTCGATCTGCAGAACGGCGGCCACATCCGCGAGGACCTGCTCACCGCGATCAGTCTCGGGGCGGTGTTCATGGGAGCGAACACCTACATCGGCAACGGACCGAACTTCATGGTGAAGTCGATCGCCGAACAATCCGGGGTCCGGATGCCGAGCTTCTTCGGCTACATGGTGTACAGCGTCCTCGTGCTCATTCCGGCGATGATCCTCGTCAACTGGCTCTTCCTCTGATCCCGATCCTCCGGGCGAACGTCCGGACTGGAGTCCGACCATGTCACTGAAACGACTGATCGTCGCCCTCGGCGGCTCCGAATACATGGAATCCGCGGTGGCGGAGGCCTGTCAGATCGCCCGGCGGAACGACGCCGAGATCGTGGGCATCGCGGTCATGGACGAAACCCTCGTGGACCCCGCGGAGTCGGCGCCGATCGGCGGCGGCGCCGCGGCCATGGAGCTTCGCAAGGATCGCACCGCGGCCGTGGAAGCGGGCATGAACGAGGCGATCGCGACCTTCACGCGGATGGTCGAGGAAGCCGGGATCCCCCACCGGACCGAGCGATTCTTCGGTGACGCCCAGGAAGCGCTCTCGGACGCCCTCCGCCTCGCGGACCTCGCGATCATCGGAATCCGACATGCCTTCGACTACGGCACGATCGCGCACGCGGACGATTTCCTCGGCCGCGTCGCCCGCGCCTCCGGCCGACCGATCCTCGCGATGACCACGCCCGCGCGACCGATCGATCGAGTGGTGGTCGCGTACGACGGATCGACCGCTTCGGCGGATGCGCTCCGGGCGTTCGGCGTGCTCAACGGCTTCTCGCCGTCCATGGTCCGGGTCGTCCACTGCCGGGAGGACGGCGTGGACTCCGATCGACTGCTCGAGGAGGCCGCGACCTACCTTCGCCTGCACGGTCACGAGACGGAGACCCTCGCCCTCGACGGTTCGCCGACCGATGCGGTCCTCGATCACGCCGAAGCATGGAACGCCGACCTCGTGGTGATGGGTGCGGTCGGTCGCCGCGGTCTTTCGCGACTGTTCCTCGGCGACACGGCGAGCAGGACGCTCGGCCGCAGCGGGATCCCCCTGCTCATCAGAAGCTGAGATCGCCCCGGCCGGTTTCCGGATCGAAATCGACGCGAACCGCCGGCGTCCCCTCGTCTTCTCAGCCGTCCTCGGGCTCGTCGACGTCGCGTTTCATCATCGCGTAGATCACGCCCTGGACGGCGACGGACTCGCCGATGATCCGNCCCGCCCGCTCCGCGGCCCGCGAGAGACTCTTGAATCGACCGCTGCGGACCTCGCGTTCGAAGTCGCCGAGGCTGTTCTCGATCCCCAGCAGCATCGACGCCACCACCGACCATTCCCAGCGGGTCTGCGGCCAGTATTCGGAATCCTGGACGAGTTCGATCGGAATGCCGACCTTCCAACCGTCGTCGGTCTCCAGCATGGCGACGAAACCTCCGAGGGCCGGCTCGTCGTCCCACAGCACCGCGGCGGTGCCGTCGCCGAGATCNAGGATCTCGATCCGCTCCTCCTGAACGTCGAGGAAGGCGAACGGGTCGGCCAGAATTCCGCCCACCACGTCGGTCCAGTCGCCGTCGGTCGCGTCACCGACCATGCCGACGGCTTCGTCGAGGGTGTCGAGCGTCTCNTCGGGAAACTGCCGCTGGAGTTCCTCGCCCACCAGCCAGAGCCGCCCCAGCAGTTCGGAAAGCTTCTCCTTGACCTCGGCGATCGCGCTCGCNTCGGTGACGCCATCCTCGAATTCGATGTCCCGGGGTGCGATCTCGATGAGGGACGGCAGTTGNTCCGCATCCCCGTTCTCGACCATCGNGCCGGCGACGACCATCACCGACTCCGGCGTCGGGGTGTCGTATTCCGAGCCGCCGCACCCCGCCAGAAAGACCGGCACGGCTGCAGCAGCCAGCCTCCGAAGGGCGGTCGGGACGAAACGTTCGTGATTCGAATGGGGATTCATGTTCGGCTCCCGCGGGACTCGTCGGAAGAAGTGCTTCGAACCCTATCATGACGGGATGCAGACGACCGTCAACGGCGAGCCCCGGACCGTCCCCGAGGCGACCACCATCGCGACCCTGCTCGCGGAACTCGACCTGACCGACCGCCCCTGTGCGGTCGAGGTCAACCGGCGGGTGATCCCCCGGGCCGAGCATCCCCGACATCCCCTCGCCGAGGGCGATGCGATCGAGATCGTCTCGATGGTCGGCGGCGGCTGACCGACGAATCCGCCCACGGACGTGCCACGAGGAGTTTCCCGCATGACGACCTTCGATTCCACCGATTCCACGACGCTCGAGACGACACCCCCGCTTCGGGTCGGTCGCTTCGAACTCCGAAGCCGCCTCGTCGCCGGCACCGGGAAGTATCCCGACGCCCCGACCATGCAGGCCGCCCTCGCCGCGAGCGGATGCGACGCGGTCACCGTCGCGGTGCGCCGCGAACGCCTCGTGAACGCCGAAGGTCGCTCCCTGCTCGAGGATCTCGACCTCGACCGGCTCACCGTCCTCCCGAACACCGCCGGATGCTTCAACGCGGAAGACGCCGTCCGGGTCGCCCGGCTCGGACGGGAACTGCTCGATCAACTGGACAACCCCGGCAAGCACTGGGTGAAGCTCGAGGTCCTCGGCGACCGGACCACGCTTCTCCCCGATCCGGTCGGGACCCTCGAAGCCTGTCGGGAACTCGTCGCCGACGGCTTCGATGTCCTCTGCTATTCGAGCGACGACCCGATCATGGCGGCCCGTCTCCGCGATGCGGGCGCGACGAGCGTGATGCCCGCGGGCAGCCCGATCGGCAGCGGCCGCGGCATCTCCAACCCCGCCTCGATCCGGATCATCCTGGAGCTGCTCAAGGATCCGGCTCATGGCGGCGACCCCGACTACCCGGTGATCGTCGACGCCGGCGTCGGCACCCCGAGCGACATCACCATCGCCATGGAGCTGGGCGCGGACGGCGTCCTCCTGAACACCGGCATCGCCCATGCGAAGCACCCGGTCGCGATGGCGAAGGCGATGCGGCTCGCCTGCGAGGCCGGCTGGATCGGATTCCGGGCGGGTCGAATTCCGAAGCGACTGCACGCGACCGCGTCGAGCCCCTGGGAAGGCGTCATCTCGCACATTCCGGGGGAGTGAGTCGCTCCGGGACGGGGGCGGCTTAGAGGCTTCGTCCGCGGCTTTCAGCCGACGGGCTTGCCGAGCAGGCCCTTGATTCTCGCGAAGGCCGCATCCCTGGCCGCCGCATCGGTTCCCTCGACGATGAGCCTGAGCAGCGGTTCGGTGTTGCTGGGCCGGACGTTGAACCACGCATCGCCGAGGTCGTAGCTGACCCCGTCGAGCCGGGACGACTCGGCGTCGGAGAATTCGGCGTGGACGCACTCGAGGGCTTCTTCGGTCGACTCGACCTTGAAGTTGACCTCTCCGGTCGTGGCGTACTTCGTGAACGCCGCCATCCGGTCCGAAACCGGTGTCGTACCGCCGGCGACGAGATTGCAGATCTCCACGAAGGTCCTCGCCCCGCTGTCGGTGCCGAAGTGATCCTCGAAGTAGAAGTGCCCGGAGAGTTCCCCGCCCAGCACGGCCTCGTGCTCCCGGAGCGCCGCCTTCATGAAGACGTGGCCGACGCGGCACTCGACCGGGGTGCCGCCACGCTTCGCGATCGTCTCGGGAACCACGCGGCTCGACCGAAGATCGAAGATGTACGCCCCGCCCTTCCGGGCACGGAGCCGGGTGTCCGCCATCCACGCGAAGAGATGATCGCAGCCGGCGGCGGCTCCCTGATCGTCGACGAGCCGGCAGCGGTCGGCGTCGCCGTCGAAGTAGACCCCGAAGTCGGCCTTTCGTTCCACCACCGCGGCTCGCAGCGCATCGAGGTTCGACTCGATCAGCGGGTTCGGTTCGTGCGTGAAATCGCCCGACACCTCGAAGTCGAGGGGAATGATCTCCAGGCCCGCGACGCCCTCGAAGACCTTCGGGAAGAGCACGCCGGCCATGCCGCCCGCCGCGTCGACCACCACCTTCAACCGCCGTTCGCCATCGCGGACGGCCGGGGCGAGCCGCTCGAGCAGGAAATCGCGGTAGGCCGACCAGAGGTCCCGGTCCTCGAGGCCACCGCCGGCGGGCTGGATGCGCTGTCGATCCGCCATCGCCGCGAGTCGCTTGATCTCCTCGAGCCCGGTTCCCGTCCCGATCGGCCGGGCGTCTCGTCCCGAGATCTTGAATCCGTTGTATTTCGCGGCGTTGTGACTCGCGGTGACCTGGATCCCGCCGGCCGCATCGAGGTGATTGATCGCGAAGTAGACCATCGGCGTGTCCACGAGACCCACGTCCACCACGCGGGCTCCGGCGTCGCGCAGGCCCTCGACGAGCGCATCCCGCAACGAGACGGAACTCGACCGCATGTCCCGACCGACCACGATCGTCCGCCCCATCGGATCGAGCCGTCCCGCCTCCGCCGCGGAATCCAGCAGGTACCGCGCGGCGGCGTGGCCGACCTGCCAGGCGATCTTCTCGTTCAACGGCCGGGGGTAGATCGCCCGGACGTCGTAGGCCTTGAAGACTTTGCCGATCATGATTCGATGGGATCCATGGGTTCAATCGGAAGAGCGGGAGGGATGAGCCTACCGGAGACGATTCGTGGGCAATCCGGTTCGAGAGTCGAAAACACCCCTTTTTCGACCCGCTTCGAAGGATCGGNGGCGAACCNGCCTCGTTTCACCNGGGCGTNNCGACGTTGCCTCCACGGNCCGGTTCCGGTATCCTCGTCGTTTCTCCGGACCTTCGGCATCCGCCGANNTCCGGGGGGTCGACGCCCTTGGCGAGCGTCGATCGACCCTCNNGGGTCACCTGCGAATCCGATCGTGGATCGGATCGCTCGACCGACTCGGAAGAAGCGCCCTCGCGCGATTCCCCGGGCCGCGAATTCGCGGCCTCGCCATCGGGAAGATCGCCGGTGTCGCTGCAGCAGCGTCCGCCACCGCGGACCGGAAGGAAGGCTCCCATGTCATTGGTGAAGGAACTCATTGAAGCAGGCATCCACTTCGGCCAGCGCCGAAGCAACTGGAANCCGAAGATGCGTCCGTACATCTTCGCGACTCGAAACCAGATCCACATCATCGACATCAAGGAGACCATCAAGGGCCTCCTGCTCGCNCGGAAGCTGATCCAGAACGTCACCGCGCAGGGCAAGGACGTCGTCTTCGTCGGTACCAAGCGACAGGCCCAGGCCGCGATCGAGAAGTACTGCACCGACGTGAAGATGCCGTACGTCACCGAGCGATGGCTGGGCGGCACGCTGACCAACTTCCGGACGATCCGCGAGCGCCTCAAGCGACTCGAGGAACTCGAGGCGCTGATCGAGTCCGGTGAGATCCGAAGCTATTCGAAGAAGATGGAATCCCAGCTTCTTCGCGAGCAGAAGAAGATCTTCCGGAACCTCAACGGCATCCGGACCATGAACAACCTCCCCGGTGCGATGGTCGTGGTCGATGTGAACCGNGAACGAAACGCGCTGAACGAGGCCAAGAACCTCGGCATCCCGACCATCTGTCTNATCGACACCGACGGCGACCCGAACCTCGCGGACATCCCGATTCCCGGGAACGACGACTCGATGCGATCCATCGACGTCACCATNCGCGAGCTCTGCGCCGCGATCGCCGAAGGCAAGGCCAAGCGGGCCCAGCTCGCCCAGGAGAAGGCCGAAGGCGGCGCCGACGACGACGCGTCGGGCGGCGGTGGCCGTCGACGATCCAGTCGAAGCCAGTTCCGGGCCGACGACGCCCCCGCNTCCGGCGACGGCGAGTCCACTCCCGAAGCGAGCGTCGCGACCGAAGGCTGATCCTTCGTCGCACGCCGCGACGGAAACCGAATTCACCCGGACCGGTCCGCGACACGGAACCGGCTGCCGGAACCCCGGTCGGGCGACCCCCGATCTGACCACGCAAGGAAACGGAACGAACGATGTCCACCACCGACGTCAGTGCCAAGGACGTGATGGCTCTCCGCCAGAAGACAGGCCTGGGCATGATGGACTGCAAGAAGGCCCTGATCGCCGCCGGCGGCGATGCGGATGCGGCCGAGGCCGCCCTCCGCGAGAAGCTCAAGGGCAAGATGGACACCCGCGCCGACCGCGCCGCGGGCGAAGGCTGCATCTCGATCNTCATCGACGGAAGCAACGCCGCGATCATCGAACTGCGGGCCGAGACCGACTTCACCGCTCGGAACGANAGTTTCCGAGAGCTCGCGACCCAGATCGCGACCAACGCCCTGTCGGGCCCCGACGGCGACGTCGCCCTCGACGACGCGATGACCAAGGCGCTCGACGAGGTTCGAATCACCACCGGCGAGAACATCTCGCTGGCCCGTGGCACGAAGATGAGCGGTGGCAGCTTCGGCTCCTACCTTCATCACGACTCGAAGCTCGGNGTCCTGCTTCAGTTCGAAGGTGAACTNCCCGAGGATCTCGCCACCGGCATCTGCCAGCACGTCGCGGCGAACGTCCCGACGCCCATGGCGGTCGACGAACACGGTCTGCCCGGCGATCTCGTCGCCCTCAAGGCCGGCGAAGCGAAGGCCGAAGCCGAGAACAGCGGCAAGCCCCCCGAGATCGCCGCCAAGATCGCCGAAGGCAAGATCCGGAAGTTCTTCGAGGAAGTCACCCTCGTCGGCCAGAAGTACGTCCGCGACGACAGCAAGCAGATCGGCTCGCTCCTTCCCAAGGGNACGTCGCTGAAGAACTTCGTTCGTCTCCAGGTCGGCGGCGAGTGAGCCTTCGACGCGGAACGCNCGGGTGACCGAGTGAGCCGATCGATCGAATCCATTCGCAGNTCCGCAAAGATCATGGGACCCGGCCTTCTGGCCGGGTCCTTTTTCAATCAAGCGTCATTCGGTCNGGCNTNCNGANAGCGGGACGTCGGCGTGCGGCGCGAACCACCGGCCGATCCGGTTCGTCGAGTCACCGCCGACTCAATCGGTCGCGGCGTCCGGCGTCACGGGATCGATCGTTCCCGGCAGGTCCTCGGGCGGGCCGTCGGGATCCGGCCGCCACCAGCCTCGGAACGCGGGCCCGTCTCCACGGGCGACGACTTCGATCTCGATGTCGCTGCTTCCCGCGGGAAGGATCAGCACCCCGGTCTCGAGGCGACCGTCCCCGGCGATGGACACGGTCTCGATCGGTTCGCCGCTCCGAAGGAACCTGACGTCGCACCCGCGGACGTCGGCTCCGAGACTCGCGAACGTCGTCTCTCCGAGGTCGATGGGCACCCGATACAGCGCCGTGAAGGATTCGGCCTCGAATCCCTCGAGCGGCGGTCGCCCCTCGAGCAGATCGAATTCGACCCGCGGCACCACCCGGATCTGTGCCTCGTCGGCACCGTCGATCTCCAGCACGACCTTGCGTGCGGTGGCACGGGCGGCNCCCGGTTCGATGGTGAGCGGCGAGAATCGGGGCGGCGACGGCAGGTTCACGGCCCACCACGCGACCAGCACGGAGGTCGCGAGGATCGCCAGTCCCGCGACGATCCATTGAAGCGTCGAGCCGCGAGACACGTTGGACGGGCGTGATCGATCGAATGCCAAGGCGGTTGCTCCAGGAACGTGCGGAACGCACATCGTAGGCCGCCCACGCGGCCGATCGCCCGCGGATTCGAGGACGCTCATGAGGTCACGACCAGCCGACGAACCACTTCGAGGCCGACCACCGCCACCGCGATCCAGCCGAGCCACCGAAGAAGGCGATAGGGATCCTCCGTGGGAAGCTCCGGTTCGATCTCCATCCGACCGGGTCGATAGGCGTCGACGACCCGTCGCAGGGCCACGACGTCGGCCTCGTCGAACCGAGTGGCCGCCTGCTCGAGATGCCCGCGGAGCGCGGTGCGCGAGCAGTCGAGGGCGATCGCGGATTCCCGTTCGCCCCATCCGAGCACCGACAGGAGGATCCAGGCTTCTCGGATCCGATCGCCGCCGGCAGGATCCGACTCCCGATACGCGAAGACCGCGAGTCGCCCGCCTCGGGTTCGAAAGGCGTGGTGTTTCCGCACCGTCCGCGCCGTCCGCTCGGCGTCGACGCGGCTCATGCCGAGCGCGAGCAGCAGGCGGCAGGTTTCGATCTGCCCGGGATCCGGAGATGCGGTCGCCATGACCGTCATCGTAGTGGGAGACCTCCCCCGCCGGGCCCGCGGCTACACTGGTCCGGAACGCACGGATGCGGAGATTCCCGACCTTGAAGACCTCCCGGCCTCGCCGAACACGAACCTGCTTCGCGATCCTCCTGATCGCCGCGTCGATCGCCTTCGCACCGGGCGGCGGCATACCGACCGCCGCCGCATCGGGATCCCCGACGAGGCACCTGATCGGCGACGACGCGCTGGTCACCCGGGTGAAGAAGATCGTCCGCGACGCGAAACGAGGCGACCTGAAGGGCGTGGAGATCGCGGTGAGCATCCGCGCCTGCGACGATGGCGGCGGACCCGGACGAGAGCTCGTTTCCATCGATGCGAACCGCCCGATGCTTCCCGCAAGCAACATGAAGATCGTCGCGAGCGGCGCCGCGTTGCACACCCTCGGTCCGGATTTCCAGTTCGAGACCCGCGTCGAACGGATTCCCGGTGGGTACGTCCTGGTCGGGGACGGTGACCCGTCGCTCGGCGACCCGGTCTTCTTCGACCGACTCAAGTACCGCGACGCCGACGGTGAACGCCGCGAGCTCGACGAGGAAGCGATCCTCGGATTCTGGGCGGACGCGATCGCTCGCAACGGAGACGAGGGTCCCGTCGACATCCTCGTCGACGACTCCGTCTTCGAGACGCGACGCTGGAACGACGGCACCGACGGCAGGAACGGATGGAACCCGGACGACCGCTTGAACCGGTTCTCCGCGGAAGTGGCGGGGCTCAACTTCCACCGCAACACCCTTCACTTCCGACCGCGGACCAGCGGCGGATCGAAGCCCGACTGGAAGGACGTGCGGCCCCGGATCGAGGGGCTCGTGGACGACGCCCGGAACGACTCGAAGATCAGCGCCGACAAACAGACCGCGTGGATCTATCGCCGGCCCGGCACCAACGATCTCGTCTTCAAGGGGCTGGTCCGGAAGCAGCGATCGGGCCGCCCGGTGGTGCCGCTCGAAGTGACGGTCCACGACCCGCCGCTGATGGCCGCCGACCTGCTCGCCGACCGGGCGCGGGACCGGGGCGTGGAGGTCGGCCGGATCGGACGCTGGACCGGCGGCCCGCGTGCGGACGGCCAGGACGTGGGGCCGGTGGTGCGGATGCCGATCGAGGAGATCGTCGAACACTGCAACGAGGAGAGCCAGAACCTCTACGCCGAATCGCTCCTCAAGCGGGCGATCCACGAGTCCACCGGCCGACCGGGTTCGTGGAAGGATGCGAACGCGACCGTGCGACGCATCGCCCGATCGAGGATCGGTGACGATGCGGACGACGTCCTCGAAGGCACGTATTTCGACGACGGCTCCGGCCTCTCCCGCCTGAACCGGGTCACCGCGGGATTCATGACCGCGTGGCTCGACTCCTTCCACGACGACCCCCGGCTTCGAACGATGTTCGTCGAGAGCCTGGCCCGAGGCGGCGAAGAAGGCTCGCTGGAATCGCGCTTCCAGAAATGGAACGGACGGTCGGCCCTCGTCGACGCGAAATCCGGCTACCTGACCGGCGTCAGCTGCCTGAGCGGCTTCGTGACCGACGAGACCGGACGGCGATGGGCCTTCAGCATCCTCTGCAACGGCTTCAAGGGTTCCTCGCGACCGGCGAAGCGACTTCAGGAGGCGATCGTGACCGCGATCGCGGACCTCGCCGCTTCATGACCGCGACCGCCCCCACCGACGCCGCCGAGGGACTCGACCCGATCGATCGGGCGGAGACGTTCCTGCGCGAGATCTGGGGACACGATGAACTTCGAGCGCTCCAGCGCGAGGCCGTCACCTCGGTGCTCGATGGTCGGGACACCCTGCTGGTCCTTCCCACCGGTGGCGGAAAGTCCGTGTGCTACCAGCTTCCGCCGCTGGTCCGCGACCGCCCGGCCATCGTCCTGAGCCCGCTGGTCAGCCTGATGAAGGATCAGGTCGACAGCCTCCGCGCGAACGGGGTTCCCGCCGCCGCCCTGCACGGCCTGCTCAGCGACGACGAGAAACGAGACGTCCTTCGGGAATTCGTCCACGGTCGGATTCCGGTCCTCTACCTCGCTCCGGAACGGCTCGCCCTCGGGTCCTTGATCTCGATCCTCGCCGCCGCCGAGCCGTGTCTGGTCGCGATCGACGAGGCACACTGCATCAGTCAGTGGGGTCATGACTTCCGTCCCGACTACCGGCGGCTGGCGAGCCTCCGAGAGCAGCTTCCGGGCGTGCCGATGCTGGCCTGCACCGCCACCGCCACTCCGCGGGTTCGTGACGACATCGTCCAGCAGCTTCGACTCGAGGACCCGGTCCGCGTCGTCGGCTCGGTCGATCGCCCGAACCTGATCTTCCGGGTTCGCCCGAGGACCAATGCCGTCGAACAGGTGATGGAGGTGCTGGGGCGACATCCGAACGAGGCCTCGATCATCTACGTGCAGACTCGCGCCGAATCGGAGCGGATCGCCAAGAAACTTCTGGATCGCGGCGTCCGGGCCTCGTGCTACCACGCGGGCCTTCCCGCCGAGAAGCGCGCCAAGGTCCACGAGGCGTTCCAGGCCGACCGACTGCCCGTGGTCGTCGCCACCGTCGCCTTCGGCATGGGCATCGACCGCAGCGACGTCCGATGCGTGATTCACGCGAACATGCCGAAGTCCCTCGAGCACTACCAGCAGGAAGCCGGTCGAGCGGGACGTGACGGACTCGCCGCGGAATGCGTGCTCCTCCATGCAGCCTCCGACGCCGCCCGGTGGCAGAGCCTGATCGAACGTTCAGCGGAAGAGGCCGTGGCCGAGGGTGGCGATCGGGCGTCGGTCGACCGGAACACCCGAGCCCAGCTCGATCTCCTGCACGAGACCTCCGCCTGGTGTCGCGGCCTCGGCTGCCGACACCGCGCCGTGGTCGAGTACTTCGGACACGATTGGCATGGCGGTGACGAGGGCGAGGGTGGATGCGGCGCCTGCGATGCCTGCCTCGGCGAGATCGAGCGGCTCGATGACGCCACCACCGTGGCCCGGAAGATCCTCTCCTGCGTCGCACGGCTGGGCACCCTCGGGCAGCAGTTCGGCGCGGGGCACATCGCGGACATCATGGTCGGGGCGAACACCGAACGAATTCGTTCGATGCGGCACGAGGAACTCTCGACCTTCGGCCTGCTCCGCGANCTCACCAAGGGACAGGTGACCGATCTCGTCGGACAGCTGGTCGCGATCGGATGCCTGGAGCGAACCGGAGGCGATCGCCCGGTGCTGGGACTCGCCGCCGAAGGCATCCCGGTCCTTCGAGGCGATCGGCAGATCGAGCTGGCCAAGCCCGCCCGGGGCCGCGTCCAGAGCACGACTCGCGCCTCGAAGGGGCGGGACGCCACCGACTGGTCGGGCGTCGACAAGGATCTCTTCGAAGGACTTCGCGAGCTCCGCCGCAGCATGGCCGCGGAACGTCGGGTCCCGGCCTACGTGGTCGGGACCGATGCGGTGCTGCGTGACCTCGCACGGCGCCGCCCATCCACCCTCGAAGCGATGTCTTCGATTCGAGGNGTCGGCCGCAAGAAACTCGTCGAACAGGGACCGCAATGGCTGGCGTTCCTCGACGAATGGTGCACCGAGAACGGCGTGGCCCGCGACGTCGAATCCTGAANCGACGNATGCCGGTGGATCGACGAGGGCGTCGCCGANANCTCAGTCCGCGGCTGGCGACCCGCCGTCCGAAGGCCNGGCATCGCCGTCGGNCTCCGCATCCTCGAAGTGCATGANCCCGTCGTCCACGTCTCGATTCAATTCGAGCTGGATCACGCCGTCNTCCTCCTGCCGCACGAGGACCTTGCGCTGTCGCGCGAGCTCGAGCACCGCGAGGAAGAGACCGATCATCGCGCCGCGACTGCGGGCTTCGAACGCGTCCTGAAGCGTCAGTCGGAAGTCGGGGGCGTGGTTGATGCGATCCAGGAGATCCTCCTGGTGGAGACTGATCGGCGTGTCGTCGTACTCGACGGCGTGCTCGCCGATCCTGGTCGGATCGATCGCCGCCATGATCCGTTCGAACGCGGCGAACAGGTCACCCGCGTGGACGTCGTCGAGTTCGAGGGCCGGTGATTCCGCNTCCTCCTCCTCGGTGGCGTCTCCGACCCGGACCCGGACCGGCCATCGGGCCGCGAACTCCTCCCGACGATCCTCGAGTCGGCCCGCCGCGGCGCGATAGCGCTGGTAGGCGAGCAGCTGCCGCACGAGTTCGTGCCTCGGATCGTGCGCCTCGTCCTCCACCGTTTCGGTCTCGCCCTCCTCCTCCGTCCGACGGGGGGCGAGCGTTCTCGACTTGAGCTCCACGAGCGTGGCGGCCATGACGAGGAACTCGCCCGCGGCATCGATGTCGATCCGGTCGTCGTCCCCGAGGGTCGCGATCGCGGTCAGGAACTGATCCGTGATCTCCACGATCGGGATGTCGTGGATGTCCACTTCCGCCCGCCGGATCAGGTAGAGCAGCAGGTCGAGCGGCCCCTCGAAGGAGCTGAGACGCACCGTGTATTCGTCCTGGATCGCCATGGGTCCACTGTACCGCCCAGGGGGACCGGACGAGGCCCGTTTCCCGGGAGCGAAACACGCTCGGGCCGTACAATCGGGGCATGTCCACGAATCCCAATCCTCGCTCCACGACGACCGTCGATCCCACCGCGGAGATCGAATTCGTCACGGAGGCCCTCCGCGCCGAGCGGGACGCCATCGAGCGGATCGCCGCGAACGCCGGCACCTCGGCGGCGGACTGGGCCGCGTCCATCGCCCTCGTCGCCGAGTGCGACGGCCATGTGGTCGTGGCCGGCATGGGCAAGTCGGGACTGGTCGGGGCCAAGATCTCCGCGACGCTCTCGAGCCTCGGCCGCCCTTCGCACATCCTCCACCCCGCCGAAGCGGTGCACGGGGACCTCGGACGAATCCGCCGGGGCGACATCGCCCTGCTGCTGTCCTTCAGCGGGGAGACCGAGGAGGTCGTCGCCCTCGCTTCGATCCTCCGCGCCGACGACGTCCCGTGCATCGGGATCAGTCGCGATGCCGGAAGCTCGCTCGGACGGGCCTGCGCCGCCCACCTCGCCCTGGGCGACGTCACCGANGCGTGCCCCCTTCAGTTGGCGCCCACCGCGAGCACCACCGCGATGCTGGCGGTCGGCGACGCCCTCGCCCTCGCCGCCTCGCGTCGACGCGATTTCGACGCGGACGCGTTCCACCGTCATCATCCNGGCGGCATGCTCGGCGCCGGGCTCCGCCCGATCCTCGAAGTGCTGCGGTTCCGCGTCGGNGACAACGTCGTCGTGGTCGCCGAGTCCCACACCGTCCAGGANGCGCTGGTCGCCGCCGCCGCGGACCGGCGAGCCGGCGCGATCCTGCTGGTCGACGGCCAGGGCCGNCTCACCGGCATCTTCACCGACGGCGACCTGCGCCGGCTGGTCCGCACCGAAGGTGCCGACGGGCTGCAACGACCGATCGTCGAAGTGATGACGGTGAACCCACGACGACTCGACGCCCAGTCGCTGGTGCGCGATGCCGTCCGNCTCGTGCGCGAGCGACGCGTCGACGAGATCCCGGTGGTCGACGAAGGCGGCGCGCCGGTCGGGATCGTCGATGTCCAGGATCTGATCGCCATGAAGGCGGTTCAGGAATAGTCCCCCCACGGATCGATCGAAACGGAGACGCACGATGGAAGTTCTGCTCGAAGAGATCGACGACGACATCCACGTGCTCCGCGCCGACGGCGGGATCAACGGCGAGAACGCGGAACAGATGGTCGACGACGTNGTCAGGATCATCGACGAAGGCGCCCGGAAGATCATCGTGGACTGCAGCGGACTCGAGGTCATCTCCAGCGCCGGCCTCGCGACGCTCCTGATGCTNCACAGCCGGGGCCGCACCCACGGTGCCGAGGTGAAGGTCGCGGCGGTCAACGGCATCGTCGCCCAGGTGCTTCAGATCACCCGCCTGAACGTCGTCCTCTCCATTCACCCCGACGTGAACCGAGCGAAGCTGGCGTTCCGCGAAGGTTGATCTCCGCCTCGAACCGGTCGCCGGGGGCNATCAGCCGCCCAGCCCGGACCCTGTGATCGACTTTTTTTCGGACAACGACCGACACCACCCGATGTGGTGNATGGTGGAGTCGCACCACCATGGGGTGGGCACGGCTCCACAAGGTCCGAAAAGATCGTGATTCGGACGTGATGGTCGTGGTTATCCGGTCGACCTCGNATGGAGACCGTGCCGAAGACCTCATCTGCCGAAGGGATGGAACGGTGCCGACACGAGCCCCGGCCCGCACCAACGCCCCGACGCAGGATCGCGACCTTTTCCCTTCCCGCACCCCGGAGAGAACCGCCCATGCCCGCCAAGGACCACCTGATCGAGGCCATTCGCGAATACAACGGTTCCGCCCGCCGAGACTGGCTCAGCCAGTTCGACGACGATTCCCTCCGTCGATACCTCGATCACCTGCTCCACGGACAGGANCCGCGTGGCGGTCAGAGCCGCTGGCGCCGTCCCGACGACAGCCCGGCCATGCTGGTTCGCAACGCCGGGTGATCGAGACTCGATCCACCTCGTGGATCGACCCCCCCGAATCGAAGACCGCCCCACGTCGCTCGACGACGTGGGGCGGTCTTCATGGGTGGCGTCGGCACGCCCGGCTCGGCGTCGCCCTCGTTCAGCCCGTCGACGCGTCCGGCGAATCCTTCAGCAGATCGGCCAGCCGCTTGCGGAGCAGCGTGACGCGGAGGAGGCTCCGGACCCGCGTGATCAGCTCGAGCTTGTTGACCGGCTTCGACAGGAAGTCGTCGGTGCCGCTCTCGACCGCGCGTTCGTAGTCGGGCACCTCGTTGAGGGCCGTGACCATGATGATCGCGGTGTCCCGGGTGTCGGGATTCGACTTGATCTTCTGGCACACCTCGAAGCCGGACATCCGCGGCATCATGACGTCGAGCAGGACCAGGTCCGGACGATTCCGGGCGACCTGTTCCATCGCTTCGACGCCGTCCATCGCGGTCTCGGTCCGGCAGGGCAGATCGTCGAGATACGCCTGCATGAGTTCGAGATTCTGCTCGTTGTCGTCCACGAGCAGCACCACCGCGTCGTCCAACGGCACGTCGACGTCGATGGAGGCGGCATCCGTCGGGTTCTGGGCTTCATTGCTCATGCGATGGATGGTACCGGCCCGGACGTCAGACGACATCGTCCTCGTCGCCCTCGGGGGCGGGATCGCCGCCTTCGAAGAGGTCGAGGATGTCCGAGCGGAGCCGTTCCTCCGAGCCGGGCCCGAAACCGGTCCGCACCGAGACGATCCGTCCGTCCGCATCGATGATCACCGTGGTCGGGAGCCCTCGGACGCGGTACGCCTCGGCCACCGAGCCGTCGAGATCGAGCGCGATGTCGAGCCCCGCCACCCTCGGGCCCTGCTCGGCGAGGAACGCCTTGATCCGCGTGCGTCGGGCCTCCAGGGTTCTCGACTGCTCGCTCGTGTTGATCGCCACCACCTCCAGCGGCAGTCCGTTGGCCTCCCCCCACGCCGCGAGTTCGGCGAGTGCCGGCAACGCCGCCCGGCAGGGCCCGCACCAGGTCGCCCAGAAATCAAGGACCACGACCTTGCCGCGGGACGCCTCCAGTTCGAAACCGAGGCCGTCGACCCCGGGGAGGTCCACGTCCGGCGCGGTCCGTCCGGCGGCGAGCCCGCCGCCTCGGGGCCGATCACCGCCGTCGCGCGGCGCTGCCTTGGCCAGCGCGGCCGCACTGTCCACCCGCTGGCGGGTTCCGATCGGCATCTCGAAGACTTCCGCCTTCGGCTCGGCCGGTTCGATCTCGTAGGTGTAGGCGTATTCC
>NYVS01000056.1 GCA_002684755.1 Phycisphaerae bacterium | reverse complement strand
TTGGGTTCCGAGGGCTTCAGTGGGCGATATTGGACTCGAACCAACGACCTCTGCCATGTGACGGCAGCGCTCTAGCCAGCTGAGCTAATCGCCCCGGTGTCGCCGCCTCCGGCGGGCCGTCGAGTATAGCGAACACGTGGATCGTGCCAAGGATCCCGAGTCAGGAGGGGGGAAGGATCTTCCCCCGGAGCCATTCC
Organism: Phycisphaerae bacterium; assembly: GCA_002684755.1. The sequence continues at coordinate 6,933 of NYVS01000056.1, read as the reverse complement.
TCGATCCGCAGGGCGGCTTCGGCGCGTGCGACGCCTGGTCCGCGGGTGCTCCGAGGATGCGACAGCCCGCTCCAGGCGGCGACGCCGCGAGCCCGGCGTCGGAGTTCGGGCCAGGTCGATCCCGCGGAGGCATGGTCGGACGTGCCGTCCTCTCGAAGACCGTCCTCGATGACGTTCTCGAGCGAAACCGGCTCGATGGCGGCGTGGCCGCGGGCGAGGAACGCGAGGATCGTGGCGCGGGCGCGGAGGGCCAATACGTCGATTCCCGAGTCCGCGAGTCGCACCTCGTCCTGTCCGCGGAGTCGCCGCAGCATCTTGCCACCGCTCGCCCCGACCGCACCGAGGGCGGCGCCCGCGGCGCCGAGGGCGGTGAAGCCACCCATCGAGATTCCGCCGGTCGCGAGATCGATCATGGCGCCGGCCGCGACGAGTCCGGCCCCGCCGCCCGCGGCCCAGATTCCAGCGCGTTCGAGGCTCGCGGGACTGGCGAAGTCGACCCCGCCGAGCGCTTCCGTGATCTCGAGATTCGTGGCTTCCGCTTCAGCACCGGTGAAGCCGAAGCATGCGGCGATCCGATCCCGCGCTTCGACTTCTCGCGCTCGAAGACCCTCGAGGAGCGCGGCCGTGGCGGCGTCGAAGGCCGCGGTCTTCGCGGCGTCGTCTCGACCCGCCGGATCGGTGACCCGCACCGCCGCGGCGGCGTCGACGATCAGGTCGGCGGCGGCGGCCGACGCCGCGGTCACCGAGTCGATGCGTTCGCGACGTCGAAGTTCGATCCAGCGGTCGATCGACTCGGCGTGCTCGGGCGTCAGGGTGCGGACGGCATCGAGCAGCCGGCGTTCGCCGGCGTCGTCGTACACGATCGCATCGAACGCGACCGTGGCGTGGAGCCCCTGACGGGCACACGCCTCGCGCCACCGGGCCGCGTCGGCCTCGGGTCGGGCGACGAAGTTCAGAATCGGAACCACGGGACGGGCGGTCGCGATCAGTGAATGCAGTTCGTCGAGGTGTCGTGGCCTCGGTTCCTCGCGGGCGTCGATGACGTAGAGCAGCACCGATGCTTCCGTGGTCGCTCGCAGGGCCTCGGCCTCGAGCGCGAGCTCGCCGTCGGGATCGGCGTCGCTCGACTCGAGGAATCGGTCGAGCAGCGTGCGCGGATCATCGTGTCGCTCGATCCGCGTGCCTTCGATCGCGTCGCGAAGGCGGGCGGAGTCCTCGAGGCCCGGCGTGTCGACGACGGTGGCGATCGGTCCGCGGTCGTCCGCGATCTCGCCGACCTCGTTGACGCGGGTGGTGCCGCCACGCGGACTCACGAGACCGAAATCGCGACGGCGGAGCAGGGTCTGAAGCAGTGAGGTCTTGCCGGTGTTGGCGTGGCCCACCACCGCGATGCGAAGCGAGGTGGTCATGGCATCGACTCCATGCCGGCGGCGATTCTGCCTCGGGCGGCGGCGAGCCATCGACGTGCATCGTCGGCGTCGACGAGTTCCGGACGGTGGTCGTCGGGTGCGAGGGCCTCCAGCATCGCCGTGGTTCGAGATTCGTCTCCGTCCTGCGACCACCACAGCACGGCGGCGGCGGCGAGGGCGAGGACCGCGGTCCCGAGNNCCGCTTCGTTCGAAGCATCCNTGGTGTTCGATGGGNCGGCGGCCNCCTGGCCGCGACGGGCGANCGAGACGAGCCCGGCGATNCCGGCNCCGGTTCCCGCCCACGCGGGCATGGCGAGGAGCGCCGCCGGCGCGACCACCGCCGCCGCGGCACACGCCGCGACGCCGAGCAGGCCGCCGGTCCCGAGCCAGATCGCCTTCGATCGCAGGCCCGCGGGAAGCTGTCCGAGCCCGACCGCCCGAAGCGCCTCGAGGCGTTCCGGAACGGTAGCCGCATCGAGATCGGTCAGACCGGCGAGTCGGGCTCGCCAACGATCGCCGTCGTCAACGCGACGCCCGACTTCGTCGGCGAGTTCGGTCATGCACCGGGCCGTCGCCGCGTCGGCGGGGAGNGGGGCCTCGCCCTCGAGATGACGCCCGATGATCGCAAAGGCACCGTCGAGCGCCGCGAGCCGGAGTTCCGTGGCGTGNGTCTCCTCGGGGTCGGAGGTCACCGGTGCGCCGGTGATCGTCTTCTTCAGGNTCACACCGCTTCGCGTGGTGAGTTCCTCGAGATCGCATTCGAGGAGNTCGACCTCGAGTTCTTCGGCGAGGCGNCGCCAGTCCTCGAGTCGGATGGCGACCGAGGCCGGCGATTCGGCGCGGCGAAGTCGGTTGCCGCCGTCGAGGATCAGCAGCGGTGGCTTCAAGGACATCTCCACGAGTCGCGAGAGTCGTCGACGAACGCCCCGGTCGGGGGTCGCGGGCGCCCANGCCACGACGGCGAGCCGGCCTGGTGCGTCTTCGACGCCGGTTCCNGCGTCACGTTCATCGTCGTCGCCGAGATCCTCGAGGTCGACGAGNACATCGGGAAGTGGTGCCGCGTCGGCCGGGCGTTCCANNCGGATCAGNTGGGTGCATCCGGTCCCNTNGGCGTTCGTCGAGTCGGTGGTGGCTGCCGGCGTCGGCGTGATCGGCATTCGCCTGATCGTCGTCGCGGTGACCTTCGGTGGACGCCATCGATCCGCGCGGCGATGACCGATCGCCGCGTTGAGGACGGTCCAGCCGAGCATCGGGATCANCAGATAGGTCGCGATTCCGATGGAGAGGAACTTGATCCAGGTCCGGCGGGTCTGCAANGCNGCAGGATCGTCGGCGGGCGTCATCGGTGGGGCGGNGACCGGTTCGAGATCGGACAGGTCGACGATCAGTTCGATGGGTGCCGCGGCGATCTCGACCACCGCTTCTCCGACCTCGGGGGGAAGCCAGGAGCTCTCCCAGCCGAAACCGAAGGCGACCCGCGCGGTCGCGAACCAGATCGCGAGGATCGCGGCGAGTGCGTAGGCGGTCCAGAAGGTGCCGGTTCCGGCGGCCGCGAGCGGGCGTCCGGCGCCATGAGCGAGCATCTCGCCGATCCGCCGGGCGACCGCGCCGGCGATCGTCTCGTCGCCACCGCCCACGAAACGAATCAGTCCGGCGGGGACGAGTCGGCCGAGCCAGGGCGTCACGCGGCGGCGAAAGGCCAGCAGGATCAGCGCCCGTGCGAGAAAGAGACACCAGGGGACGCCCACGATGATGGCGAGCATCGCGGGGGCGTGGACACGGGATTCCGCGGGATCGAGAAGCCCGCCGGCGGCGGTCCATCCCGCGATCACGCCCGCGAGTCCGAGGGCCGAGAAGGCGAGGCTCGCGCCGAGCACGCCGCGATCGACCAGTCGACGAGCGTCCGCCACCGCTTCGGCATCCTCCGCGCGTCCGACGTCACCGGCGGCGACCGCCGCGACATGGCTTCGCCAGTTCCGCGAGTCGGCTGGAATGATGGGCGTGGTGGATCGGCTCACGTGGTGCTTCCGGATCTCGAAGGGGGCGGGATCGGGGGCGTGTGGTCGACGGGTGGTGCACTGGGGGAACGAAGACGCCGCCGCGAGGTGTCGCGACGGCGTGGTCCGGTTCGGCGATCCGCTCGGATCGACGTCTCGATGACGGCGTCAGTCGGACTTCTCGCCGGTCGATGATTCGGTCTGGTAGGGGCTCTTCTCGCCACCGGTCTTGGGATCGTGGTGCCCCGAGTAGTTGTTGGACTGGTCGAGCTGGGCGGGTGAGGAGCCACCGCGTTCGGACTCCGATTCGATCTCGTCGCCGATTCCCTTGATGCCTCGCTTGAACTCCACGATGCTCGAGCCGAGCGAGCGCCCGATTTCGGGAAGTCGTCGACCGAAGACCAGCAGGCCGATCACGAGAACGACGGCCATTTCCCAGCCGCCGGGCATGCCGAACAGACCGAGGACGAGATGGGATGGGCTCGAGGCTGACATGGGTGACTCCGGCACGGGGACGGTGAGAACTCGACCGACGCGTGATTGTACCCCAGTGAAGGTGGTCGACGCACGGGGTGTTTCCTCGAAGATCGCCGATGCATCCCGCAGATCGGGATGCGGGCCGCCACGAATCAACGATATTCGGACGCTCCTCCCGACGCGGAGCCCCGCGGATCAGGAGAGTTCGGGGTGTCGAGGACGTGGTATCCCGTCGAGCGGACCACCACGACCGATGCGGGTGAGGCGGTTCCACGGGTTCTCCGCGCGGATCAGGGCGTCGACGATCGCGGTGGTGGTCGACGACGCGACGAGGTCGAGGCCGTGCGAGGAGAGGCCGTGGCCGTCGTCGGCGAGGTGGTCCGGACCTTCGGATCGTCGATCGATGGCCCGATCCCAGCGATCAACGAGAACGTCTCGACGTTGGCCGACCTCCCGGATCACCACGTTCAGTCGATCGACGTCGTCGTCGCGGATCTCCTCCTGGAGATCGTCTCGAACCGGGGCGACGGTCGAGAGCACCACGTCGGTGTCCGCGGACTGCTTGGCGGCGTCGATGATTCGGTTGAGGTCCCGTCGGATGTCCACCAGTCGACGGGCGGGGTGGCTGATCCCATCGGGCTCGAGCGTCCTTCGGAGATCGTCCCGGCCCACGGCGACGTGGGCGACGTGAGGCCTGAAGGTCTGCAGCAGTTCGCTCATCGTATCGGCGACGGCTTCGAATCCCGGGAACGGCCGGTCGCAGCCGACGACGGCCGGTCGGAACGGAACATCCGCCGCGTCGAGCCGTTCGACGATGCGAAGGCGCATCGATCGACCGATCTCGTCGCCGATCAGGAGCACCAGCCGCTGGTCTTCGGTTCCGTCGGGAATCACGAGTCGATTGTAGGTGGCGACCGCCTCGAGGCGAGCGGTTTTCGACGCCCTCCCGGATTCAAGACGACGAACTCCGATTCCGCTACCGTTTCGGCATGCCGATCTCGAACCCCCGGACCACTTCGCGTCGCTCGCCGATCATTCAGCTCTTCGCCGCCGCGGCGTTCGTCATCGGGGGGATCGGGTGTGCGCCCGATGCATCCTCGAAGCCCGAGTACGACCGGCCGCTTCCTTCGGGCGGTCGGGCGCTTCGGCCCGTGGCCTCGGGTTCGATGCCGGATCTCGAGAAGGCCTGGCAGCGGCGNGATACCGGGCTCCTCGATGCCCTGGACCGCAGCGTCGGATGGTTCGAAATGCCGAGTTCGCGGCGTCGGTATCCCTACGCGACGACCGACGGCGACATCACCCACGAGGAGGCGCAGCGGTCGGTCAAGCGTTTCCGCGCGATTCTCGAGACCGCCTCCACCTCGGNGGATTTTCGTCGGCAGGTGCTCGACGAGTTCNGGGTCTACGAATCGGTCGGCTGGAACGGTGGCGGTTCGGTGTTGTTCACCGGGTACTACGCCCCCGACTTCGATGCGAGTCTCACACGAACCGATCGGTTCGCACATCCCTTGTACGCCCGACCCGCCGACCTGATCACCGACCCCGTCGACGGGACGCCGATCGGTCGTCGCATGCCGGATCGCTCGATCGAGCGATATCCGACGCGGGCGGAGATCATGTCGAGCGGCATGCACGCCGGCACCGAGGTGGCCTGGCTCGAATCACCGCTCGACGTCTACGTCGTTCAGGTGAACGGCAGTGCGCGCCTGAATCTTNCGGACGGCGGGGAGATGTACGTGGGATATGCGGGCAAGACCGATCGCCGGTACAGCGGGCTCGGCGCGAAACTGGTCGCNGACGGCCACATNCCGAAGGGCGGACTCAGTCTTCCCGCGATCTACGACCTTCACGCCGCCGACCCCGAACTCGTCGAGACCGCGATGCTCGCCAACGAGAATTTCGTCTACTTCCAGCCCTACGACGGTGGTGACTGGCCTTCGGGAAGCCTCGGATTCAAGGTCAATGCCAGAGCCACGCTCGCGACCGACAAGGACGTCTACCCACCGGGATGCGTCTGTCTCGTGGATACCGACGGCGTGAACGTCTCCGGCGTTGAAGCACCGATTCTCCGGTTCATGGTCGATCAGGACACCGGCGGTGGCATCCGTGCGCCGGGTCGGGCCGACATCTACATGGGCGAAGGGGATCTGGCGGAGACCCTCGCGGGCGGACAGTACGCCGAAGGGCGTCTGTACTACCTGTTCCTGCGTTGATGTTTCGCGATACGGGCGGTGGGACCGCCTCAGTCGCCCGCTGGCACGGTCGTGGTGACCGGTGCCGTGTCGCTCCGAACCCACTGCCCGCGGACGACGCGTTTGAAGTCCGAGAACTTCGCGAGGGTGCTCGAGACCTGGACCTGAAGTGACTTCGTGCCTGTGTGGAGTCCCCGATCGACCAGGGCCTCGGCGATCTCCACCGGTCGCATCGGGTCCGATCCTAGGATCTCGAGGATCTTCATCCGCATCGTCACACGCTTGGATGTCCCGCCCGCGGCGCGCGGAGCACGAATCGAGCGGAAGGCGGGCTTCGAGACGGCGCTGCCATCGAGGCGCTCCAACGCCTCGATCTGGGTGTTGATCACCTCAAGTTCCGTCTGGATCCGCTCGCGGCGAGCGATGAGTTTGGGAAGTGCCGCGCGACGTCGTCCGAGCTCTGCAGCGAGTTCGTCCAACGGGGCTTGGGCGAGGGGGTGGTTGGTGTTGGCGGACATCGTTTCTCTTTCGGCTGAGCGTTGTTCGGATGTAGGTCCGGGTTCAATTGGAACTCTTAGAGCGGTGACTTCTGCGAGTCGCATAGTTCCGAAGAGCCGCTAGTGCTTAGCTGTCAGAGATAATACAGAGCGAGGAGTGAATCGGTTCCACGTTCATGAAAATCAGTTTGGAAAATTTCCGAAGCCTCGCATTTTGCTGACGACGCGTCAGAAAATGTAACAACAGGGCAGGATTGAACGTTTGTTTGAATAACGAACATCCCGTCCGTATTCAGCGTCCCGGACCGTACGAGAAGATGGCAACCGGCCGGAATCCCGACTCGGCGTTCCATTCGACCTT
>NYVS01000055.1 GCA_002684755.1 Phycisphaerae bacterium | reverse complement strand
TTGCGTCGGCCGACGATGGCCAGCTTCATTTCCGGATCGGGTTCCGCGGTCGCGTCGGGATCGATCCTCGACCACAGAGTGTGCTGGAACATCCGTTTTCGGTAGCCCGAAGTGGCGCTGGTCATTTCCGGAGTTCCGAGACCGAAGGCCGCGAACTCCATCGCGTGGGGTTCCCAGTAATCGCCATCGACCTTGTTGGCGACCACGAGAATCTTTTCGGCGTGTCCGGACTTCCGGAGCATGTTGGCGATCGTCTCGTCGAGGATCGTGGGCCCGGCCTGGGCATCCACCACGAAGAGGACCAGCGCGCACTCCTCGGTCGCTCGAATGATCTGCCGCTCGATCTCGGGGGTGAGGGCGGAGAGATCCTTCCCGGCGTCGTCGAATCGGCCACCCTCGGCCACGTAGACCCCGTAGCCCCCGGTGTCCATGAGTTCGGCGTAGCGGGGCTCCGCGGTCACGTCCTCGACCGGAGGTCGGACCTCGATGAACCGAGTGACTCGGTCGCGAGTGACCCCGGGGGTGGGGTCGACGATCGAGACGCGGGTACCGACGAGCCGGTTGAACAGGCTCGACTTGCCGACATTCGGTCGGCCGACGATGGCGATACGGGGAAGTGGCATGGGTCGCCGAGTGTACCGACCGCGTCAGCCCCGGGTCGCGATCAGGATCGTAGCGGTGGTGCCGAAGCCCTGTTCATCACCAGTATCCGCGGTTCGGGCCGTGAAGCCGTGTTTTTCGAGCCTTTCTCGGACGGGGCCGAGCCACGGACGCGGGCCTGGCTTCCCGGTATCGACCGCCGCAGCGGGACGCAGTCGCACCTGGGATCCAGCGACTCGGGCAGGTTCTTCGATCATGCCACGGTGGATCGCCCTGGAGCGACGGAACAGCAGATCGGCAGAAGAAACAAGATCGATCCCATGGTCGGTGATCCGCAGCGAGTGGTGGTCGGCCGCCGGACATCGACCAGCGGCCTCGGGACCGTCCGGGCCATCACGCCATCACGACGGAAGTCGCCGCTCGACCCTTCGAGTGCCGCTTGATTCTCTCGGGCTCAGACCTTCGATTCCTGTTTCGGGATGAGGTCGAGCGTGGGTTCGGTCTCCGCGCCCTTCGCCCTGACTCCATGACGGCCGCGTTGCGACCGGTCGCGACGGAAGTCGACGGTTTGCACGGACGATTCTGAACCGTCCGATTCCGAGTTTCATCGATCAAGAGGTCCCAGAGCCGTTCGTCCTCGTGGGCGATTCAAGCCCAGAACACGTTTCACGGAAGACGAAGCACGGTCAAGAAACGACTCGATCAGAGGCGTTCGTGATGGCCAGGATGCAGCGGTCGATGTGTTCGGCGTCATCGGCCACGCAGCCGTCTTCCACCAGATCCTGAACGCCTTCGGCGATGTCGCTGCGGCTGACCGCCGCGGCGAAAGCCTTGTCCTTGAGCTTCTTCCGGACGCTCTTGGCCTTGAGGCCCTCGAAACCGTTCGGTCGGACCTTCGCAACCGCGACGATGAAACCGGCCAGTTCGTCGCAGGCGAAGAGATGCCTGGCCATGGGCGTCGTTCGGGCGACGCCGGTGTACGGGGCATGACCGAGAATGGCTTCGATGATCGCTTCGTCCACGCCCAGGGTCCGCAGGTGGGCGACGCCGACCATCGGGTGCTCTTCCATGGTGGGATGACGTTGGTAATCGAAATCGTGCAGCAGGCCGGCGATGGTCCAGGCGTCCACGTGATCCGGATCATGAATCGCGCCGTGGTGGTTCATGCACGCGGCGACCGCCTCCATGTGGCCGCGGAGGGACGGACTGTCCACCCATTCGTGCATCAGGGCGCGGGCGTCGGACACGGACATCACGTTTGCTTCGTCGGGCATGCCAGAATGCTACGACAAATCTTCGGAGAGGCGAACGACCTGCTCCACGCGGGTCGGGCGATCACCTCGGGCGATCACGACCGGGCCACGTCTGACATCGGATTCCGGTCGGAGCAAGTCGGCGAGGATCCGGTCGACCCGCCGTCGGTTCGATTCATCGAGATACCGAAAGCCGTCTTCTTCGTTGCCGATGTTGAATTCGAGAGGGACCAGGACCACGAGGTCCGCGAGACTCATTGCTTCGATCACCGAGGGGCGGAGTTCCGCGAGTCCGGCGGGGTCGATCGGACCCCCGATCTCCATCGAGAGGATGGCGTGGGCGTAGGCGTCGAGAGGCGAGCGATCGAAGATGACGGTCTCTTCCCTCGACGCCGACCGGAGGCGACCAAGGCCGTATTCGATGATTCGACGTTCGGCCGCGAGAGTGGGCACGGCGGGAGGGGCTTCTCCGGTCTCGCGAGCCACCGCCCGGATCGGCTCCTCTTCAACGCGGGCGAGAGGCCACGCCTCGGCGAGATCGCCGGCGAGCGTGGTCTTACCCACCGATTGGGTTCCGGCAAGGACGATTCGGACGGCTTGGCTCCGGGTGGCGGTGTTTCCCGTTGAATCCACGGTCCCCGATGGTAAGGTCGTTCCGTATTCGTCGGGTTGTCATTCAGGAGCATGTCATGGAGCGAAGATCCTTTCTCGCGGCGACTGGTGGTGCCGCTTTCGTCGGCTGGACACGAATCGCATCCGCCCGTCCGAACGAGGACGGGATGCCTGACCTGCCAGCCGGTTTTCCCTCGAGTGTCCCGGTCGACCGTCAACGATTCCAGAACTGGTCCGGGGAGATCGTGGTCGATGACCTCTGGACCTGCCGTCCGGAATCCGCGGGTCAACTGGTCCGAATCGTCAACTGGGCGGCCCGGAACGACTGGCGGATTCGGCCCCGTGGATACGCCCACAACTGGTCACCATTGGTGATCGATCCCACGAAACCCGATCACCGGGTGGTGCTGATCGACATGACCGCGGGGTTCACCGGGACCGAGATGGACGGTGATCGAGCGGTTCGAGTCAAGGCCGGCACGTCGATGGAATCGCTGCTGACGTTTCTTGAAGACCAGGGGTGCGGTGTGACCTCCTGTCCGGCGCCTGGGGATCTCACGGTCGGAGGGGTTCTGGCGATCGACGGGCACGGCACCGGCATTCCCGCTTCGGGGGAGGACGACGTCGATGGGCGGACCTGGGGCACGATCAGCAATCGGGTCCTTGAGTTGACGGTGGTCTGCTGGGATGCCGATCGCGGGCGCTACGTCGTTCGAACCATCGATCGGACCGAACCGGATGCCGCGGCCCTGATGGTGTCGCTGGGCCGCAGTCTGGTGATCGAAGCGGTGCTGCGAGTCGAACCCAACCACAACCTTCGTTGCGAGAGCTGGACGAGCATCTCCGGGGCCGAGTTGTTCGGCCCTCCGGGTTCCGGCGGTCGGCTGCTCACGGACTTCCTCGCGGAGAGTGGCAGGGTCGAGACCATCTGGTACCCGTTCACCGCGAACCCCTGGCTCAAGGTGTGGACGGTCGAGCCGAGTCGGCCGTTCTGGTCCCGGGAGGTTTCAAGCCCGTTCAACTATCCGTTTTCGGACAACCTCTCGGATGATGCCGCGGGGCTCGTCGACCAGATCGTCGGCGGTTCGCCTTCGCTCGCACCGGCTTTCGGAGGCGTCATGTACGCCGCCACCGTCCTCGGGTTGACCTTTGATTTCGCCTATGACATCTGGGGTCCGTCGAAGAACCTGCTGCTCTACGTGCGGCCGACCACCCTTCGAGTCACCGCCAACGGGTACGCGATCCTCACCCGTCGGGCGAATCTTCAGCGAGTGCTTCATGACTTCGTGACGAAGTACGACGCCCTCGTTCAGGAGTATCGCGATCGCGGTGAGTATCCGATCAACGGGCCGATGGAGATTCGCGTGACCGGCCTGGATCAAGCCGGCGACGTGGATGTCGCCGGAGCTCGGACCGCCTCTCTTTCGGCCGTCCGGCCCGAGCCCGACCATCCCGAGTGGGACGTCGCGGTCTGGCTGGATCTGCTGACGCTGCCGGGCACGCCCGATTCGGGTTCGTTCTACGCCGAACTCGAGACGTGGTTGTTCGATCGGTATTCCGACGAAAACGCGTCCTGTCGCGTCGAATGGTCGAAGGGATGGGGGTACACCGCAGATGGCCCGTGGCGGAGTGCCGACGTCGTGGACAATCGCGTGCCGGCGTCGCTTGGTACCGACTTCGACGCCGCGGTCGGCCGCCTGCGGGACCTCGATCCGCATCAGGTGTTCATGTCCGGTTTCCTCGAGGAGCTCATGGACCGCCCTTCGGTGGCGAAGGCTCGTCGCTGAATCCTCAACCGGTTTCGATCAGGCTTCGGCCGGTCATCGCCTCGGGCCGGGGAAGGCCGAGCAGTTCGAGCAGGGTGGGGGCCACGTCGGCGAGTCGTCCGTCGGAACGAAGACCGGCATTCCGAAGATGCTCTCCGATCACGATGATCGGCACGTCGTAGTTCGTGTGCGCCGTGTGGGGGCAGTCGCCTTCGGGATTCCACATCTGTTCCGCATTGCCATGATCCGCGGTCACCAGCAGGGCGCCGTCCCGAGCAAGGGTCGCTTCGATGATCGTTCCCACGCATTCATCCACCACTTCGCAGGCACGGACCGCGGCCGAGAGGTTTCCGGTGTGGCCCACCATGTCGCCGTTGGCGAAGTTCACCACGATCAGGCGCTCGCAGTCGGGATCGGCAAGCCGGGCGAGAACCGCATCCCGGACGCCGGCGGCGCTCATCTCGGGTTTCTGGTCGTAGGTCGCCACATCGGTCGGGCTTTGAATGATCTCCCGCCGTTCGCCGGGGAATGGATCCTCCCGGTAGTCATTGAAGAAGAACGTGACGTGGGGGAACTTCTCGGTCTCGGCACAGCGGAATTGACTGAGTCCCGCCCGGGAGACGACCTCGCCGAGGATGTCGGGCATCTTCGGCGGCTTTTCGAAGATCACCTCGATCGGAAGCCCGGTCTCGTAGCGAGTCATCCCCGTGAAGCGAAGGTTCTTCAGGGGCGTTCCGCGATCGAATCCTCCCCGCTCGACCTTTGACCAGGCGTCGTCATCGAGCACGAAAGCCTTGGAGATCTCGCGAGGCCGATCACCCCGGAAGTTGAAGAAGATCACGCTGTCATCGTCGCGAATCCGAGTGGCGGCGACATCGGCGTCATCGACTCCGATCGCGGTCGGTTCCACGAATTCGTCGCCGTGTCGAGACGGTTCCGTGGGTGACCCGTAGTAGGTCTCGAGGGCTGCATCGGCGGAATTCATCCGGGTCTCGGATGGACCGACGAGGCAGCGATAGGCCCGCTCGACCCGGTCCCATCGGTGGTCACGATCCATCGCCCAGAATCGACCGATCACGGAGACGACCCGGCCGATGCCGAGTCGCTCGATCGCCTCTTCGATGGTCTGGAGGTAGCGACGACCGGCGGTGGGAGGGGTGTCCCGTCCATCGGTGATCGCATGAATCATCACCCGATCGCGCGGAAAGCCGCGCCGAATCGCGGCCTGAAGAATCGCAACGAGGTGGTTGAGGTCGCTGTGCACCTGACCGTCGCTGACCAATCCCAGCAGGTGGACCCGCCCTCCGGTTTCCTCGGCATGGGCGAAGGCATCGAGTAGGGCGGCTTTTTCAAAGAATTCGTCGTCACGGATCGAATTCGTGATCCGCATCAGCTCCTGGTCCACGACCCGGCCGGCCCCGATGTTCTGGTGCCCGACTTCCGAATTACCCATCACGGGTCCATGATCGCCGATCGGCAGGCCGACATCTTCACCGCTGGTTCGTATCAGGGTGCTGGGCCAGTCGCGGTCGATGCGGTCGGCGATCGGGGTTTGTGCGATCTGGACGGCGTTGAAATCAACCTGCCCGGGGTTCGGATTTCGGCCCCAACCGTCTCGAATGAGCAGGACAACGGGTGCATCGGGTGCGATGGGCATCTTTGGGGAGGAATTCATGGGGGGAAGATTACCGTGATTGGAGGTCGCTTCAGCGACCTTCGCTTGCGGTATTCACGGGGCGAGGGCTACGCTTCAGTCATGAGCACGGATGCCGCAACCAGATCATCGTCGAATTCCCCCTCGAAGAAGCCATCGGGTTCGGGGGTTTCGGATGGTCCCGCTCGACCCTCCGAAGGACTTCGAGCCCGGTACGAGAAGGTCAATGCCAGAATCGCCGAGGCTGCTCGCCGGGCCGGCCGGCGACCGGAGGACATCGTTCTGGTCGCGGTCACCAAGAACGCTTCGATCGACGTCATTCGCGAACTGTTGGCCCTGGGTCATCGCGACTTCGGTGAGAACCGGGCCCAGCAACTGGTCAATCGTGCCACCCAGATCGAGGAGTACCGGAAGCGACTCGGGGACCACCCCGAATCCGCGGGCTCCACGGAGATCACCTCGCCTCGATGGCACATGATCGGCAATCTCCAGCGGAACAAGGTTCGCAAGCTGGTCGACCATGTTCGGCTCGTGCATTCCGTCGGCAGTCTTCGGCTGGCCGAAGAGATTCAGATGCAGGGTGCCCGCCGCGATCAGCAGGTCGAGATCCTCATCGAGGTGAACCTGGGCGAGGATCAGAAGGGCGGGATCGCGGCCCCAGCGGTCCGTCACCTGATCGATCAGATGGACTCGATGCTCAATCTCCGCGTGCGCGGGCTGATGGCCATGGCCCCGCTCACGGATGATCAGTCCGTGATTCGCGCTGCTTTTCAGCGGTGCGGCGAACTCTTCGAGGACGTGAAGAAGCACGTTCAGGAATCTGAACGCATCGACATTCTCTCGATGGGAATGAGCAATGACCTTGAACTCGCGATCGAGAGCGGAGCCAACGTCGTTCGCGTCGGCAGCGCCCTCGTCGGTGAGCCCGTGGTCGAGGACGCCGAAGAGAGGGAGAACGGCGACGGTTGAATCCGTCCCGGTCCTCCCTCCCCCGGCTTTGAATCAGAATCCGTAGGCGAAGCCCAGGGTGACCCAGATCTGGTTGTAGTTGTCTCCGGCGCCGGGACGATTGTTGTATTCGTCACGAAGCGTGAAGTACATCGACAGGTTGTCCATCATCGCGAGTGCCACGTTGACTTTCAGCTCGATGACCGCGAGGTAGTTCTGAACGTCATCGAACGCCGGTTCGAACGATGCCGTGCCATCGAGTTTGATCCCGGTGGCGATGTTCCAGCTGGCGACGGTGCTGAGGAGGGCTCGGGGTGTCCAACCGCTCTTGGAACCTCGCTCGTCCCAGCTTGAACCGGCACCACCCCGAACGTTCCAACGAAGGTCGTCGGTCTGGGACAGGAAGTAACCGGCACCACCGAATCCCTTGACTCGCTGGCGATACGACTCGGTCTGATTGAACTGATAACTCCCGTTGAGGAACCAGTTCCAGCTGGACTTGGGAGCCCAGAGTTGGTCGTAGTCGGTCTGGGCGACCAGGAAATTGTCCTGCACCTCGGAGTCGTCCGAGTTGTAGACGTACTTGATCGACGAGGTCCAGTTGGACAGGTCGTCCTGGCGAACCAGGGACCCGTTCATATTGAGGCCGAGCGTGTTGGTCGAGGTCTTGCTCGCGGTGAATCCGAGCCCGACCGTGCCTGTCCAGGGGCTCTTCTCCTCGGCCGGATCATTTCCGACGAGATCCGGGGTGTCTTCCTCCACCGGCGCCACGCCAAGTACCAATTCAACCGGAGTTGGAAGGGTGGTGGCGAATACGGGCGTTGCAAAGAGCAGGGCTGCGGTGTTCAACAGGAAACGATTCATGAGGTTGCTCCGTGAGGGTGGATCGGGGAACCTACCTGCTGCGGATGACCTGTCGGTGTGGGGCAGTCTTTCTCAAAGAGATATCCACATGGCGAAACGCCGATAATGAATTCTCCATTGATGGAGAAGAGGTCGGATTTCGGGCGATGATCAAATTCTGTCGATGGAGGCCTCGGTGACCGAATCCAACCCAGAAGAGAGCTCCGCAGGTCTCCCGAACGAGTCGGAGCAGAGTTACGAGCTCGAACCCGCCCCGGATTCGAGCTCGGAACACGAGGCCATCGAGGGCGGCAGCGATCGGCGTTGCCAACGGTGTGGGGCCCCGATGCCCGAAGACGAATCGATCATGGTCTGTCCGTCGTGTGGCTACGACATCGTGACCAACCAGATCATCGATCCCATCAGTTCGGATCCGGCCGAGCCGCCTTCGGAACCTGATCCGTCGGTCGATGAAGATCAGGAATCCGAGCCGCTCTCGACCCCTGGAAGCACCACTCCGTGGCTGATCGCGGCGGGATTGCTTGCCGGCGTGGTCGTCATGGCGATGCTTGCCGGTTGGTCATCATTCTTCCCCCGGATTGATGGGCGTTTTCTCGACGGCGAGGGCAAGCCCGTGCTTGACGCACCACGGATCGGTATTCGATTCGCGGCCATCTTTCGATACCTGGTGGGTTCGGGTGTTCTGGTCGGAGCTTCGGCGATCGCGTTCTGGATCACCAGCCGCATCGAGGGGCTGAAAATGGGCGATCTCGGACTCTGGGCGGCTCGTGGTGCCACCATCATCGCCGCAGCCTCCCTGGCTCGGATGATTTCAATCGATGTCCAGTGGCTGCAGACCATGACTCACCTGTTGGTGGGCGGTCTGGTGGTGGTGATCGGCTCGATGCTGGTTCTACGAAGACGAGATCGGGTGATCGGGGTTCTCTTGTCCACCTGGGTGCTGGTGATCCTGCTGGTGGTCCCGGTCGCTCGCCTGATCTCCTGGGCCATTCCCGTGTGAACAGACCCGTTCGGTGGCGGGTGAAGAAATTGCTCAGCGTGATGCTCGAGCCGGCGTTCCCCAGACGGTGTCTCCGGCCGAGACGGGCCGAGTGACCGTACTTCCGGCCCCGACCGTCGATCCGGCCCCGATTTCGATCCCCGGGAGGACGACGGAACCACCTCCCAGCAGGGCGGCTTCGCCCAGCCGTGCGGCTCCAAGAAGCACGGATGCGGGGGCGGCATGGCCAAACGCGCCGACCCAGGCGTCGTGTTCGATGATCGCCCCGGTGTTCACGATCGCCCCGGTCTCCAGCAGGGCTCTGGCATTCACCACCGCCCGGGGCCCGACGAAGACTCCGGGTCCGATGGTCGCCGAGGGTGAGACGATCGCGCTGGGATGGATGATGGTGGCGGCGGCATCGAGCCGGGATTCGAGCCATCGACGACGAGCCGCCGCATCGCCCACGGCCGCATGAATCCTGGCGCCTCGGGAGATCAGGTCGGTGAGTGATTCCGCCGGATCATCGGGGTCACCCAGCCATGGCACCCCACCGAAGGGGGGGGCTCCCTCGGAGGTGGATCTGGGGCTTTCGAGGACCCCGGACACCACGAATCCGGCCGCCACTGCCGCATCGGCGACGACGGCGGCGTGTCCACCGGCGCCGAAGATGACGAGTTCGCCGTGGTCGTTCATGTCGCGGTCTCCTCGTTTTCGGTGGATTTCAGCTCTTCGGTCTGCCGTTCCGCGACCGTCGATTCCCATCTCTGGTGGTATCGGGCGATCGGGAGCCGGTCGTACACGGTTCCGCACCGGTAGCAGACCAGAAGAGGGCGGGCGAGCAGCAGAACACCCACATCCAGCACCAGAAGAATGGCCAGAAGGCCTACCACGAGGGGGTTGGTACTGGCCCCGAGAATGCCGATCGTGGCTCCGGCGAAGGCGAACATCACGACGAAAGGTGTCAGCTGAGGGAGGGTTCTGGAGCGATAGAGCCGGTCATGACCACATGCCACGCAACTTCGGAGGTGTCCTGCATCGTCGAGGGCACCCTCCCAATCCAGATAGAGATCCCGTTCCGCCAAGGGGGGGCGGACCCGAACCGGCCTTGCAGCCTCGTCGATTTCGACCCGGCCGAGTCGTTCCCCGGGAATGCTTCTCACGTCGGCGCGCATGCCCGATGGTACGGGAGGAGGGCCCCGACTTGCCGAGGCTGGCCGATCCGGTCATAGTTCGGCCGATGATCGACTGGCCCAACATCCTCTCCGGCCGCTTCGTGGTCTTCGATGGCCCCGACGGATCCGGGAAATCGACCCAGTTACGCCGCTTTGCGGAATTGGTGACCACTGCGGGCATGCCGCCGGTGGATGTCCGCGAACCGGGAGGCACGCCGATTGGAGAGGCGATTCGAGAGGTCCTGTTGGATCCTCGATACGAAGAAATGGAACTTCGCTGCGAGATGCTGCTCTACATGGCCAGCCGTTCCCAGTTGATGAAGGAACGGATCCGTCCGGCTCTGAATCAGGGACGGTTCGTGCTGGCAGATCGATTCATCTCCTCGACCCTGGCGTATCAGGGCACTGCTGGAGGGCTCGATCCCGAGGAGATCCTCGCCGTCGGTCGGGTGGCGACCCGTGGTTGTCAGCCGGATCTGGTGGTGATTCTGGACGTTGATGAAGTCACCGCGGCCAGTCGACTCTCATCCGATCTCGATCGGATGGAGATGAAGGGTGAAGCCTTCCACCGTCGGGTTCGTCAGGGTTATCTCGCTCAGGCCGAGCGTGATCCGGCGGGTCATCTGGTGATCGATGGTTCCCAGACCGAAGACGAGGTCTTCCAGTCCCTGGTCGAGGGAATCTCCCGGCGGCTCGAGGGTCTGGAACGTCCGGTCGTCGCCTGAGCCGACGGGGTTCAGCTCATCGCCATCCGGCGTTCGAGAATCTCGGTCATCTCCGTGAGGGCCCGTTCCAACTCGTCGTTCACCACGAAGGCGTCGTACGCGCCGCAGTTCTGCGCGGTTCGAATCTCACTCCGGGCTTCGGCGAAGCGTCGCTCGATGGTCGCTTCGTCCTCCCGCGCTCGGGACCGCAGTCGGGCCAGCAGCGTCTCTTCGCTCGGGGGAAGGACGAAGATCCCGAAGCTGGAAGCCATCGACTCACGGACTTGAATCGCTCCCTGAACGTCGATGTCCAGAATGACGAGCCTTCCTCGTTCCAATTCCGGCTCCACCGACTCTCGAGGCGTTCCGTACCAGGACCGCCCGAAGACCTGGGCATGCTCGAGGAACCGACCGTCATTGACCCAGGCCTGAAAGGTCGATTCATCGATGAAGTGGTAGTCGTCTCCGTCGATTTCCTTCCTGGTCCGAGGCCGGGTGGTGGCGGACACACTGAACGTCCCGTCGAAGCGGTCGAGCAGACGGTGGACGAGGGTGGTCTTGCCGACTCCGGAAGGGCCCGAGACCACGAGGAGCAGGCCTCGGTGCGGTCGGGCTTCGGGGTGGTTCGGCGGCGGGTGCTGATCGGTCATCGGGAGAATCGTATTCGGGGTCGGGCCAGGTCGCGATCCCCGTGGTCACTGTGGAAGATCCGTCGAGTGAATCCGGTGGTCCGGGTAGGATGCCCATTCCATGAGCAACAAGGGAACCGAAACCGACATTCCCGAAACCTTCCAGTCCTTGCTGGTCGCCTTTTCACTCGCCCTCGCCTTCCGGGGGTTCGTCGTGGAAGGTTTCGTGATTCCGACCGGGTCCATGGCTCCGACCCTCCTGGGCGAACATGTGCGTTTTCAGACGCCGGACACCGGTTACGAGTACGCACTCGACCCTTCGCCGGTCCGTCGATCGGCAAAGAGCCCTTCGGATGCCGTCGCGTTCATCGATCCCATGATCTCTCAGGATCGGTCCGTGGGCATCAGGACGGCTCAATCGATCTTCGACCAGCGACTGGCCGGAGACCGGGTGCTGGTGCTGAAATATCTCTACGAGTTCTTCGAACCCGACCGCTGGGACGTGGTGGTCTTCAAGAGTCCGACCGATCCGATCGGCCCGAGTCAGAACTACATCAAACGGATGGTGGGCCTTCCCAACGAGCAACTGCTGGTGGTGGATGGAGACGTCTTCACGGCCGCGCCCGGGGCGGAGCTTTCGGAGTTCCGAATCACTCGGCGACCGGAATACATCCAGGAGTCGGTCTGGCAGCCGGTCTATGACAGCGACTACGTGCCCGAAGATCCCAAGGAACTGCAGGCACGACTCGGTCGACCATTTGAAGGTCCTCCGTTCAAGACCACGGGCACGGTCTGGTCACTCGATGACACTCGCACCTGGCGATGTGAAACCGACGCGAAGACCCGGCTCGATTGGGCGGATGACGAGCTCCCGATCGATGACTTCAACGCCTACAACGCCTGGCGTTATCCCCAGAAGATCAGTGGGACCCGTCAGTCACCCCGCGGCCGACTGGTGCTGCGTGATGTGGATGCGGTCTCCGACCTTCGACTTTCGGCCGCGATCGATCCGGATGTGATCGACGACTTCGGCACCACCCTCGAACTTTCGTTGCGGGGACATCGATTCCGCATGAAGCTCGCCTCGACCACCGTCTCGATCGAGATGCTGGACGGGGAGGGAGAACGCGTGGGCTTCGCAGAGGGGACGTCGAGCCCCGGTCCGGGAGGCTTGCTGGATGTGGTGTTCACCCACGTCGATCAGTCGCTCATGATCTCGGTCGGCGGCAAGGAAGCGGTCCGACTGGACTACGAGTGGAGCCCCATGGAGCGGCTCGAAGCGACCTACATCGATTTCGACCTGAAGGCCTACCGTCGCGACCCCGGGTCTCTTCGCGTACGAGCGCCTCGAATCTCCTGGAATTTCGAAGGCTCGCCCTTCACGTTGCGCAACGTCCGGTTGGAACGTGATCTCCACTACAAGACCGGGATCCTCGACCGCGGTCAGCAGGTGGCGGCGAACGGGCCCTTCATCGAGGGCATGCTCCATTCGACCGATCCACTCAAGCCCTCCCAGCTCGGTCCCGATCAGTTCCTGATGTTCGGTGACAACTCCGGCGCCAGTCGTGATTGTCGTTACTGGGGTCGCCCGCACCCGATCTCGATCGACGTGACCGGCGACGACACTCCGTTCGTCGTCCATCGCGATCTGCTGGTCGGAAAGGCCTGGTGTGTCTACTTTCCGGCCCCGAACCGGATTGCCGATCAGGGCCCGGCCATCGTGCCGGACCTTGGGCGATTCCGCTTCATTCGCTGATCGCGGTTCTCCGCGAGACCACGAAAAACCGCCTCGATTCGGATGACCTCGCTGGTCGTCCGTACTGTCTTCTCGACCTTGCTCCGGTGTTCTTCGCGAACGGAACGAACATCGCATTCAAGCGCGAGGTTTTTCCTGGGGGCCATCGAGGGCGTGATTATGAAGAAGCCACGGAAGATGAGTCGAGGGATGATGCTGGTTACCGCGGGTCTGGGATTGACGGCGCTCGGGGGATGTCGGATCGATTGCGACGAGCGCTACTGCGATTTCGTCCGGGCCGGCGCCGCCGGGATCTTCGCCTGGGAATACGACTGTTGCCTTGACCCTGACAGTGATGCCTGCATCGATCGGGCGATGCGATACCAACGGCTGGCGTTCAACGCGCCGTTGATGCGGATGGCCTGTGAGAATCGCAACTGGGATCGAATCGGAGAGCTCTGGGATGAGGTGAAGGCGGTGATACCCGCCATGCCGTTGAGGGTGATTCTCCGTGACTTCTGCGGATTCGACGTGCTGATGGGGGAGAACGTGGCGACGCCGTGGGAGATGAACGACTCGGTCGTGCTCGACATCGGCTTGCGACCGATTTCCGGGAACCCGCCACTCCACCCGGCCCGTCCCGGATCCGTGCCGTCGTCGGCGAGTTCGATCGCTCCGCCGCATCAGAACGTTTCCTGGGTCGTCGATGGAGGGTCGACCCTTCGGGTGGACTCTCGTGGTTGGGCGGCCGCCTTCTCGGCCACCGGTCGGTTCGCGGTCGAGCCGTCGGTCGACGGGTTCGTCGGACGGCGGGCGGCGGACGAGGTCGATGAGTGGTGTCGAAAACTCCGTCCGGTCGATTTTCAGATGCAGTTGGAAGGCTCGGCGGGCACGGTGAGTCTTTCGCTCGACCCTGACTTTCCCGGGAACGCCATGTCTTTCACCGAGTCGGATCGAGGGGTCATCGGGGTGGCGGTACGAATGAACGTCGAGGCTGCTCTTCCGCCGATCATCGGCATTCATTTCGATCTGGAGGAGGCGTATCTGACGTTGCCCTTCGTCATCTCGCCGGGTGGAGAACTTCGTCTGGGTGGGCATGGAGCACTCGATGCGATGTCGATCTGGCCGGTGGCGCCGGCGTTGCAGGACTACATCGGAGGTGTCACACCGAAGATGGCCATCGATGATGAATCAGTGAGGTGTGCGGACGCCGCCCGGCAGGTGGCCGAGCATTTCCTGGCCCTGCACGCCGGAGAGTGTGGCCTGGAGGTCGGGGACTGAAGTCACCGGGAACGTCCGGGAATCGACGTCGGCACTTTTTCGAAGTGCGGCGTCGACCCGGACGAACCAATTCGGACGTTTTCCCGACTCGATGCGGGGACGTGTCGTACCGTCTGGTTGCACATTCACTTCCGGCCGGGAAACCCGGTCTCAGATCGGACCTCTCCCATGATCTCGCGATTCGTCATTCTTCCGGCCCTGATCGGTAGTTGGTCCATCGTGGGGGGGGTGGATGCTCAGCAGTTCCTCGATCGGACATCGACTCGATTTCCGACCCAGGCGGTCTACAGCAATCAGCTCTCATTCTGCGACGTCGATGGTGATGGTGACCTGGACATCGCCTTCGCGGACGGCCAGGGATATTCATCCGCCGGAGCAGCCCTTCGGGCGAAGCTCTACATCAACGATGGCAATGGCGTCTTCAGCGACGAGTCCGATTCCCGAATTCCAGTGACCGGTTGGTTCCGCGGGGTCGAATTCGGGGACATCGACCGGGATGGCGACTGGGACATGGTCCTCGCGAACGACTTCTTCCGCGAGCCGGTGCTGCTGGAGAACGACGGTTTCGGATTCTTCACCGACGTCTCCGACCGGCTTCCGGGCATTCCCCTGTCTTCAGCTCGAGCCCAGTTCGCCGACGTCGATGACGATGGTGATCTCGACCTCGCGTTCTGTCACAGCGGAACCTCCAGCCGTTTCGGTTCCAACGGCCGCCCTCAGCTCTATCTGAACGACGGAGCCGGTACGTTCACCGACGCGACCGCGACCAACACGCCGAACGCGATCGTGCGGGATCAGCAGGACTGCCTCTTCTTCGACATGGATAATGATCTGGATCTCGATCTTCACATTGGAAGTCGTTCCAGCAGTGGCGGGGGAAGCCAGCTGTGGAGAAACGACGGAGGCGTGTTCACTCGAGTGGTCGATTCGGTCCCGGGCGACGGGTCCACCTACTCCTACGACGCGGGTGACGTCGACGGTGACGGTGATCTCGACCTGCTCGGTGCGAATGCCGGATCCTCCAATCGAGAACTTCTCATCCTCAACGATGGAGATGGCACCGGCTGGACCGACATCTCAGGCAACATCGCGCCCAATCCGACGGCCGACGACAACGATTCGAAGTTCATCGATTACAACATGGACGGCAGGCTCGATTTCGTGATCGCCGCCCTTGGTGCCTCTCAGGACCGGTTCTATCGCAACACGGGCACCGGGAACTTCATCCAGGCGAACAATCTTCAGACGTCGATCAACGACTCGTCGCTGGACATCGGTTTCGGCGACGTCGACGGTGATGGTCGTCCGGACTGCGTGACCGCCCAGGGGGAGTTCGGAAACTTTCAGAACCGGCTCTACATGAACACCGGTCCCGTCGACGACATCGATCCGACCTTTCTCTCGGTGACCGAGGTGACGCCCGTGGGTGACGCGGTCGGGCCGTTCAATGTTCGAGCGTTGGTGGTCGATCAATACAGTTCGGATCGGGGCTTCATGCCTCGTTCCATGGAACTGATCGTGTCGACCGATGGGGGCCGGCCTCAGGCCATCGCCATGGTCTGGGTCGGCAATTCGATCTGGGAGGGAGTGATTCCGACCGTCGACCCCTGCACCTCGGTCGAGTATCGGGTGCGGGCGGAGGATCGGGCCGGCAACGTCGGAGAAAGCGTTTCGACCATCTTCGAGACGGCCGGTTCCTGCGATTCGCCCGCTGACCTCAACCAAGACGGGCGGGTGAACGGGGCGGATCTCGGATTGATGCTGGCGGCCTGGGGTGGACGCGGGCCGGCGGATCTCAACGGAAGTGGATCGGTGACCGGAGCCGACCTCGGCCTCCTGCTGGCCGCGTGGACCGGTTGAGCGCCGATCACGTCGTCAAACCCTGTCCCTCACCTGCCGCACGTCGTTCGCGAAGCGACGATTCGCATCCTCCACCATCCCGGGGATCAGGAACAGGTCGATGATCTGTCCGACCAGGAACAGTCCGCCGGTGAAGAGCCAGATCAGGCCGGTGATGATCTTTCCGTTGTAGAAGCGGTGTATCCCGAAGAAGCCCACGAAACAGAGCAGCCAGAGCAGGTAGGACGTTCCGGTCGACTTCACGGTGGGGCTCCGAGGGTCTGGAGGGATTTCGGCATGGAAAGGAAGCACAGGGCTTCCTTGGATTCGGCCACCGACACTTTCGTCGATATGCTCGGTGCATGCGAGCACCCTCCGCGGGCGGTGGATTCCCCGCCATTTTCTACACCTGGAAGAAGGCCCGAGAGGCTGGAGGCATCGCGCGGCTCTGGAAGGCGATGCGCACCCGCAACGCCTGCAAGACCTGCGCCCTCGGGATGGGTGGCCAGGCCGGCGGCATGGTGAACGAAAGTGGGCACTTCCCCGAGGTCTGCAAGAAGTCGCTGCAGGCGATGGTCGCGGACATGGGCGGGGCGATCACACCGGAGTTCTGGGCCGATCACGACTTCGAGGCGCTCCGCTCGCTGTCGCCTCGCGAACTCGAAGCTCTCGGCCGCCTCGTGCAGCCTCTGCACGCCGGACCGCTCGACGACCGCTACCGACCGATCGAATGGTCGGCCGCCATGGATCGACTGGTCGAACAGCTGAAGAAGACGCCACCCGAGCGTACGTTCTTCTACTTCAGTGGACGCAGCTCGAACGAAGCGGCGTTCCTGTTGCAGCTGTTCGCCCGTCTCTACGGCACCAACAACGTCAACAACTGCTCCTATTACTGCCACCAGGCATCGGGCGTCGGGCTCGCGAGCGTCACCGGATCGGGCACCGCCACCATCACCCTCGACGATGTCGACCACTGCGATCTCCTGTTTCTGATCGGGGGCAACCCGGCCAGCAACCACCCGCGGTTCATGCGGTCGCTCATGGAGCTGAAGCGTCGTCGCGGCAAGGTCGTGGTCATCAATCCCATGCGGGAACTCGGCCTGGTGCGCTTCAAGGTGCCCAGCGACGTTCGCAGCCTCTTCTTCGGCACCGACATCGCCGACGAGTACCTCATGCCACGGATCGGGAGCGACATCGCGGTGCTCGCCGGGATCGCCAAGGCGACGATCGCCTTGGGCGCGGTCGCCGAGTCGTTCGTCGCGAACCACTGCGAGGGTTGGGACGCGTGGCGGAACTGGGTCGAGGATCTCGCCTGGCCCGACCTCGAGGCCGCGTGCGGCGTCGCACGGAGCGAGCTCGAGCGGGTGGCCGCGCTGTACGCCGAAAGCGAGCGAGCGATCTTCTCCTGGACCATGGGAATCACCCACCACGAGCACGGGGTCGCCAACGTACAGACCATCGCCGGGCTCGCGATGCTGCGGGGCATGATCGGCCGACCGGGGGCGGGGCTTCTGCCGCTGCGCGGTCACTCGAATGTTCAAGGCGTCGGATCGGTCGGCGTGACGCCGGTCTTGAAGCCACCGATCATGGCCGCCCTCGAGCGTTCGCTCGAGGTCGAACTCCCAAAGACGTCGGGCCTGGACACGATGGCGTGCATGGAAGCGGCGGACCGGGGCGAGATCGATCTTGCGGTATGCCTGGGCGGCAATCTGTTCGGCTCGAATCCCGATTCGGCGTTCGCGAGCCGCGCTCTCCGCAACATTCCGCTGGTCGTCCAGCTCTCGACCACCACCAACACCGGTCACTGCTGCGGCCTCGGTCGCGAGACGCTGGTTCTGCCGGTGCTGGCTCGCGACGAGGAGTCGCAGCCGACCACCCAGGAGTCGATGTTCAACTTCGTCCGGGTCTCCGATGGTGGCCCCGCGCGGCATGAGGGTCCGCGGGGCGAGGTCGATCTGGTCTGCGAGTTGGGAGAGCGGGTGGTCGGGAATACGCCACTCGACTGGACCGCGATGCGCGACCACGACGCGGTGCGAGCCCTGATCGCCGACGTCGTCCCCGGCTACGGCCCGATCGCCGAAGTCGGTGCGAGCAAGCAGGAGTTCGTGATCGACGGCCGGATCTTCCACGACCCGACCTTCCCGACCGAAAGCGGCCGGGCCCGGTTCCATCCGGTCGATCTGCCCTCGTTCGAGCTTGAGTCCGACGAGCTCGTCGTCATGACGGTACGAAGCGAGGGGCAGTTCAACACCGTGGTCTACGAGGACGAGGATTTCTACCGTGGCCAGGATCGACGCGACATCATCCTGATGCATCCGGAGGACATGGAGGATCGCGGCTTCGCGGTCGACGATCTCGTCGAGGTGACGACGAGCACCGGTTCGCTCCGCGTGCTCGCCCGGCCCTTCGAGATCGCCCGCGGGTGTGCCGCGATGTACTACCCCGAAGCGAACATCCTGGTGCCCCGGACCCTGGACGGCGCGTCGAAGACCCCGGCCTTCAAAAGCGTCCGGGTGCGAGTGCGGGCGGCGGAGCCGATCGGGGCCTCGTCGAGCCCCTGACTCCGGCGGTCGCATGTCTTCTCGAAACCTGTGGAGTCCTTCCCATGCCTCGACCGCCTCGACGCCGTCGTCCGGGTTGCAGCCCGCCCGTGACGGTGCGATGCAGCAACCGGGCCTTCGACCTTCAACGCCCTTCGACCCGCAAGGCAAGGAACCCCGGCTCTTCGTACTCCACGCCCTCGCCCGGGCGGCCGAGAAGTTCGGAGCTCGCATGGACGCGGTCGCGGTGATGAGCAATCATGTCCACGACCTGATCGAGCCGCGTGGCCCCGATGAACTGCCTCGAGTCATGCACTGGCTCAACTGGTACACCGCTCGGATCGTCACCGATCTTCCCGGTGAGACGCCCATCGACTGGGACGAGATGCGCTGCTCCGGGACGACCTCGACTTTGCGATGGAGACCGTCCGTCCGAGCACGGTCCCCGGTCGAGTGCACCTCTGTTGTGGTCTGACCGGACGGATCCTCACGCATCAGACGCTCGATCCCCGGGTCACGACGGAACCTTCCGTGATGGGCGTGGGGCTCTTCCAGGGCACCGGCGGACTGATCTGGACGGCCCTGTCGCTGCTCGAAGACGACGGAAGCGATCTGCTGCTTCTGCGTCCCTGAGTTCAGGAATCGGCGGACGGCGGATCGGATCGCATCAGGCGGCACGCTTCCTCGAAGTCCTCCGGGGTGTTCACGTTCCAGAGCAGCAGTCGCTCGCGATCCGCGAGTGGGACGCGGATGGCGTCGGGGCCGAGTCGCTCGACGAGGTGATGCACGGCGCGATCGCCGGCGTCGAGCATGTCGCGCACCACGTCGAGGCAGTCGCTTCCGATTCGGCAGGGAAGACCACGCACCCGTGGTTCCGATGTCGACGTGAAGCACGCCATGCCGTCGTCGTCACCGACCAGCAGTCGGGCGAGCAGGCCGGCGGGAAGAAGCGGAAGGTCGCAGGGGACGATCAGGTATTGCGGGGAGATGTCGCTCGCGAGGGCGGCTTCGATGGCTGCGAGCGGACCGGAATCCGGTCGCAGATCCTCGATCGTCTGGTGACCGGCGATGCCGTGCGGCGAGCCCGCGATCACGACCTGCCGGCAGAAGCTCGCGAGCGTGTCGCGCATGCGTTCGATCATGTTGCGGCCGTCGGGGAGGATCATGCCGGCCTTGGGGACGCCCATCCGTCGGCTGGCGCCCCCGGAGAGGATCACCGCGGCGTACGGCCAGGGTTTCGGTGGTTCGAGACTGATCACGCCGGCGTTTCCGGTGAGGTGGCGACGGCCGGGTCCACCGCTCGCGCCGCAAGCACCCGGGCCGCGAAGGCCGCGCCGTCGACGCAGCCTTCACCGGGCGTTCGAACCAGTGGGCGGGGGCCGTCACCCGAGCATTCCACGGTGACCGCGGCCTCGGTGGCGAGCCTGCCGGGTTCGAGCACCCGGGCGTACATGCCGATGCGGTTCCAGAGGATTCGCTTGAACTCCGGGGAAATCGAATCGAGCACGTAGCAGGGGGGGCGTACCCGGGTGATCTCGAGGGCCACGCCGCCGTCGAAGGAAAGCCGGTCGCCGGCGGTCAGGAGCTGGACCCCCACGCCGGCGAGGGTGAGATTCTCCCCGAGGTCGCCGGGCGCGAGCGGGATCCCGGTCTCGTCGGCGATCGCCTCGAGCAGTTCGAGATCGATCAGGGAGATCGCCTGGACCGGGGTCCGGTGCTTCTCGTGATCGTGACCGTCCCCCTCGATCCCGGCCGGGCGCACGGAGGCGGTGGGAATCGCCGTCTTGGGGATGCCGCCCGGCGAACGGTTGATGGAATGAAGCACCGACATGTCCACATGGTACGCCCGCGACCGTCCGCGCCCCCCCCGAATCTCGACGTCCGGTACGCTCCTCGCCATGAATCCGACTTCCATCGACTTCTCGCTCGCCGGCCGTCATTCGGTCGTCTGTGGCAGCACCCAGGGCATCGGTCGGGCGATCGCGGAGGCGTTCGCGGCCGCGGGATCGTCCGTCACGCTCGTCGGCCGCAACGAGGACGGCCTCGAGCAGGTGCGCTCCGCCTTGACCGACGCCGACGGGCAGCGGCACCGGACGCTCTGCGTCGACTTCTCGGATTGGCGGGCCGTCCAGGCCGCCGCGGACCGGCACGCCGCCGAGCACGGTCCGGTGCACGTCCTGATCAACAACACCGGAGGTCCCGCGGCCGGATTCGCGGTCGACGCGGAGCCGACCGACTTCCTCAAGGGCTTCGAGATGCATCTCGCCTGCGGACAGTCGCTGGTGCAGGCGTTCGCCCCGGGGATGCGGGAGGCAGGCTACGGCCGGGTGATCAACATCATCTCGACCTCGGTGGTGACGCCGATCAAGGGGCTTGGGGTGAGCAACACGATTCGAGGCGCGGTCGCGAACTGGGGCCGGACGCTGGCGGTCGAACTCGGTGGATTCGGCATCACCGTCAACAACATCCTGCCGGGCTTCACGGATACGGCACGCCTCTCCTCGCTGTTCGAAGGAAAGGCGCGTCGGGGTGGCACCACCGTCGAGGACGTCCGAGGCCAGGCCGTCGCGGGGATTCCCGCGGGCCGCATCGGCGAACCGGCGGAGATCGCCGCGGCGGCGCTCTTCCTCGCCTCGCCCGCCGGTGGGTACGTCAACGGCGTCAATCTTCCGGTCGACGGCGGTCGGGTGGTGCAGTCATGAGCGGAGTCCCCGACACCATGATCGAGATCACGAACCTCCGGTCCGGGCAGATGCTCGAGCCATCGATGCAGCCCGAGCGGATGCCGGTGGTGAATCCCGCGACGGCGCAGACCATCGCGACGGTCCCGGTCGGCACCGCAGAGGAGGTCGACCTCGCGGTCGCCGCGGCCCGCGAAGCCTTCTCCGGTTGGAGCGGGCTTCCCGCGATGGAACGCGCNGCCTGTCTCAACCGGCTCGCNAACCTGATCGAGGCGAACGTCGACGAACTCGCCCGGCTCGAGAGCGACGACAACGGCAAGCCCCTCGCGCTGGCCCGCGATCTCGAGATCCCGCGGGCGGCGTCGAACTTCCGGTTCTTCGCGGGGGCGATCCTGCACGCGAAGTCCGAGGCGTACGACCTCGGTGGCATGGGGCTGAACTACTCGCTCCATCGTCCGCGCGGCGTCGCGGCGTGCATCTCGCCCTGGAACCTGCCGCTCTATCTCTTCACGTGGAAGATCGCACCCGCCCTCGCCACGGGNAACACCGTGGTCGCGAAGCCGAGCGAGATCACGCCGCTCACCGCGTTCCGACTNTCGCAGCTCGCGATCGACGCNGGATTNCCGCCGGGCGTGTTCAACGTCGTGCACGGNCGCGGCGAGGTGGTGGGTCAGCGACTGATCGAGCATCCGGACGTTCCGACCATCACCTTCACCGGCGGCACGTCCACCGGCGCCCGGATCGCGGCGACCGCGGGGCCGATGTTCAAGCGGATGTCGCTCGAGCTCGGTGGCAAGAACGCGGTGGTGATCTGCGAGGACGCCGATCTCGAGACCGCGATGCCGACGNTCGTGCGGTCGTGCTTCCAGAACCAGGGTGAGATCTGCACCTGCGGCTCCCGGATCCTCGTCCACCGGGATCGGATGAAGGCCTTCGTCTCCCGCTTCCTCGATTCGGTCGCGGCACTCAAGGTCGGTGACCCGCTCGACAGCGAGACGGACATGGGGCCGCTGGTCTCCGCCGATCACCGGGACAAGGTGGAGGCGGTCATCGAACGGGCGAAGGCCGAAGGCGGCNCCCTCGCCTGTGGCGGCGGTCGCCCGAGGCATCTGCCCGATCGGGTCAAGGACGGGTTCTTCCTCGAGCCGACGGTCTTCATGGGACTCGATCAGGACTGTCGGACCAATCAGGAGGAGATCTTCGGCCCGGTGGTCACCATCCAGGGCTTCGACACCCACGGGGAGGCGGTCGACCGGGCCAACGCGACGCCGTACGGACTCGCCTGCTCGATCTGGACCCGGGACCTCNAACGCGCTCATCGGATGGCCGCCCGCATCGAAGCGGGAATGACCTGGGTGAACGCCTGGATGCTTCGCGACCTCCGCACGCCGTTCGGCGGCATGAAGCACTCGGGGGTCGGCCGCGAAGGCGGCGANGAGGCCCTGCGATTCTTCACCGAGACGCGAAGCGTGACCATCGCCCATCCGGGCTGAACCATTCGACTCACCGACCAGACGCCAGCGACGGACTCGATCGCGAGACCCGTCCGACGGAGCCATCATGACCGCCGATTCCGATCGCATCGATTCGCAGGCCGCCCCCGAACCGGTGGGGGCCTACCCGCACGCCCGTCGGGCGGGAAACCTGTTGTTCCTCTCCGGCGTCGGTCCGCGAAAGCGCGGTTCGAAGGACATCCCCGGCGTCACGCTCGGGGCCGACGGCGAGGTGGTCGCGAAGGACATCGATGCGCAGTGCCGGTCGTGCTTCGACAACGTGAAGGCGATCGTCGCCGACGCGGGCGTGCCCTGGGCGAACGTCGTCGACGTGCTGGTCTTCCTGACCGACATGAAGAACGACTTCAAGGGCTACAACGCGGTCTATGCGGAGTACTTCGCGGGCGAGGGGAATCCGAACCCCACGCGNACGACCATCGAGATCAACGCCCTGCCCACGCCCATCGCGGTCGAGGTCAAGGTGATCGCCACCATCGACTGAGTCCGGGGCTTCAGCCGCCGCTCGCGTCGTCGAGACCGGGCTGCGCCTTCAGCGAGTCCTTCTCCTGCTGGTTCTCGAACAGGAAGACGTTGTCGGGGACCGCGGTGAGCAGTCGCCCGTCGGCGGTGTAGGCGTAGGTGTAGTGGGCGGTGCCGCCGAGTTCCGAGGTCGGAAGGACGATCTCGAAGTTCTTCGCGGTGACTCGCCGGTAGACCGGCTTCGCGGTGAAGCCGCTGGCCTGCTCGATCGGCGGCCGGTCGCCGAGCGTCGCGATCAGGGCGTTCCCGTCGGCGTCGGCGGGCAGCTTGCCGTCGTTGGACTTCGACCAGCCGGTGATCCCGGCGGCGGCCCAGTTCGCGACGGGCTGCAACAGCGAATCGGTCTGGACTCCGGTGGACCTCGAGTTCGAGGTCATGGTCTCCTTCGCGCCGTCCATGAAGGTGACCGCGACCGCGAGCCCGGCACCGATCACCGTCGCGAGGAGCACGATGAGCACGATCACCGCGTTGCCGCGTCGGGAACGGGCGTCGGACGGGGTGGTGGAGTGGGCGACGGAGCGGGTGGCGAGGGTCATCGGTTCATCCGGGAGTGCGGCGAGCGGGGAAATCGGCACCGGCGGGGTGTCGGTCACGGGAGCGATCGTAGCACCGCCCGCAGG
Organism: Phycisphaerae bacterium; assembly: GCA_002684755.1. The sequence goes on along the minus strand of NYVS01000055.1, from coordinate 10,065 downwards.
GGACTGCCGTCGAAGCCGACCAGCTTCAGCGGTGGGGCGATGAACTCGTAACGGCCGTCCTCGACGCCGTCGAGGGCGAGCCCTTCGACGATGGCCATGTCGTTGGCGAGGAACCGTCGGTGGGCGGTGATTCCGGCGTCGTCGAAGAGATCGACGCTGGGNGCGTCGGTGCCGACCAGCCGGACGCCGAGGCCGTGCAGGTGGTCGACGAGGTCGGGGTCGAGGCCGCTGAAGTCCTGGTTGAAGGTCCGGAATCCATCGAAGGTGCCGGTCGCGAGCAGGACGCGTTCCTCGGTCGGGGTCCGGGGCAGATCCTCGATTCGGATTCGCTCGCCGCGTCGGCCCGGAACCTGCATCACGTCGCAGGGGCCGATGTAGAGGTCGAGCGGCTGTTCGTCGATCGACCGGGCGCCGTCGCCGTAGTGGCAGGGGCCGTCCGCGTGCGCNCCGAGGTGCACGCTGGCGTGGAGCGTGGAGAGGTTCACGGACGCACCGTCGCGGATCCTCCAGAGGAACTCCNGGGTCGGCGGCGTGTCGCCGGGCCAGACCTTCGAGATGCCGGGTTCGATCGCAGGGGTGATGTCGATGAGCATCGAGCTCTCCGGGGTTTCAGGAACCCGACCGGGCGGTCAAGGTGAATGCGAGGGCGATCAGGATCACCACGGTCGGGAGGCCGAAGGCCGNGATCGACCGGAGGGTGCTCGCCTGGCGNCGGCTCTTCGCGAGCGCCGTGGCGTAGGGAATGCGGGTGAAGCTCACCATGTCGTAGAGCGGGGTCCACCAGAACGGGACCACTGCCCCGAGGAACTGGCTGCCCTTCTTCGCGAATCGCTGGGTCCGGCTGCCGGATCGGTCCCGCATGTCGATGAACTGGTCGAGNGCGAGATCCGCGATCGCGTTCGCGTTGTCGATGCGGTCCGCTTCGTAGGCGGTGATCGCCGCGTCGAGATCCTCGTTCGACGCCAGCGCGGTGACCAGTCCCTCCACGTCCTCGAACGAGGCGTTCGCGCCCTGACCGTAGAACGGGACGATCGCGTGGGCCGCGTCACCGAGGAGCACCGCGCGGCCGCGGTGCCACGGACGACAGCGGATGGTGACCAGCGGGCTGGTGGGATTCCGTCGCCAGTCCTCGAGCAGCGTCGGCATGTGCGGGACCGCGTCGCCGTAGTGTCGTTCGAAGAACCGGACCACCTCGGCATCGTCGGCGCCGTCGAGGGTCTCGAAGGAGTGTTCGCCCTCGAAGGGCCAGAACAGGGTGCAGGTGAAGGACCCGTCGATGTTCGGAAGGGCGATCATCATCGAGCCGCCGTGCGGCCAGACGTGAAGGGCGTTCGGGTCGACGCGGAACCGTCCGTGCGGACCGGTGTCGTCGTCCGCGGGGGGGATCGTGAGTTCCTTGTAGCCCGCGGCGAGGTAGTCCTGGGAGAAGTCGAAGCGACTGGTCCGCTGCATCGCCGCCCGGACCGCGCTGAAGGCGCCGTCGGTGCCGACCACGAGATCCGCCTCGACCCGTTCCCGACGGCCGTCGGGATGTTCGAAGATCGCGGCGGGGCGNTGGTGATCCGAGAAGTCGGCGTCCACGCACCGNGCCTCGAACANGATCTCCACGCCGGGCGTCGCGGCGGCGGCCTCCACCAGCAGTCGGTTGAGTCCGCTCCGGCTCACGGAATTGATCGCCCGCTCGGGATCCCGACTGTACGAGGAGAAGATCTCCTGTCCCTGCACGTGGACCATGCGGCCCGGCATCCGGATCGCCTCGGCGAGCACCGCCTCCTCGACGCCGGCGGCACGAAGCGCGTGGAGTCCCCGGACGCTGATCGCGAGGTTGATGGAACGTCCGCTCTCCGCATCGGCTCGACGCGGGTCGAGGCGGCGTTCGAACAGCCGGACCCGGTGTCCGGCCTTGCCGAGTTCGGCGGCGAGCATCGCACCGGCGAGGCCGGCGCCGGCGATCACGATGTCGTGGGCGTGGGGCATGCTTGAATCAGAGNGATCGTAGGACTTCGGCGACGCGAAGGCAGTCGGCGAAGGTGTTGTAGAGCGGGACCGGGGCGAGCCGGACGACGTCGGGCGGTCGGAAGTCCGCGATGATCCCGTGCGGTGCGAGNGCATCGAATCGTTCGCGGGCGCGATCCGCGATGCGCACCGACAGCTGGCATCCGCGTTCCTCGGCGTTGCCGGGCGTGATGACCACGCTGCCCTCGGGGAGCATCTCGCGGAGACAGGCGTGGAGGAAGCCGGTGAGCACGCGGCTCTTCGCGCGAAGCGCGGNCATCCCCGCCTCCTGGAAGAGATCGAGCGAGGCGATCAGCGGGGCCATGGCGAGGATCGGCGGGTTGCTGAGCTGCCACGCCTCCGCGGTCGGCACCGGCACGAAGGTGTCTTCGAGGTGCATCCGGAACCGCGTGTCGGGATCGTTGCCCCACCAGCCCGCGAATCGCGGGATGTCGGGATTCGTCGCGTGTCGTTCGTGGATGAACGCCCCGGCGACGGCGCCGGGACCNCCGTTGAGGTACTTGTACGTGCACCACGCCGCGAAGTCGACGTTCCAGTCGTGCAGGGCGAGCGGGACGTTTCCGGCCGCGTGGGCGAGATCGAAGCCCGCCATCGCACCGACCGCGTGGGCCGCGTCGGTGATCGCGGCGAGGTCGAGAAGCTGGCCGGTGCGAAAGTTCACGCCGCCCAGCATGACCGTCGCGAGTCGCTCGCCGAGTCGNTCGATCGTGTCGAGGATGTCCTCGAGTCGAAGAAGATCCTCGCCGGGGCGGGTGGGGATCCGGACCACGTCCCGTTCGGGGTCACCGCCTCGCGCCGCGACGTGGGAATGCACCGCGTAGGTGTCGCTGGGAAAGGCGCCGTCCTCCATGAGGATGATCCGGCGATCACCCTCGGGGCGGAAGAACGACATCAGCAGCAGATGCAGGTTCGCGGTCAGCGAATTCATCGCGACCACTTCGCCCGGCAGNCCGCCGACGACGTGGGCGAAGCCCGCCCGCAGGTTCTCGTGGTACGGGTACCAGGGACGGGTCGCTTCGAAGTGGCCTTCCACGCCGAGCCCGGCCCAGTCGTCGAGTTCCTGCTCCACGATGGCCCGGGCGTCGATCGGTTGCAGACCGAGGGAGTTCCCGACGAAGTAGCCGGCGTCGGCGCCATCCGGACCCTTGGGAAGGTGGAAGCGGTCACGGAAACGCGACAGGGAATCGATCTCGTCGAGTCGGGCGGCGCCCGTCGCGGTCGGATCGAGGTCCGCGGCGGCGATGCCGTCNTACGGCGATTCCACGGTCATGTCNTTCGCATCACTCACGACGCGCCTCCTTCCGGCACCGGCAGTCCGAGGAACTCGAGGGCGGTTCCGCCGAGGAGCCGGTCGCGGGTCGTCGCGTCGAAATCGTCGATCGAGCGGATGAGTTCGCCCGGCACGTGTTCCCCGAGGGGGAACGGATAGTCGCTGCCGAGGGCCACTCGTTCCACGCCGACCCGGTCGACGAGGAACCGGAGCGCCGCCGCGTCGTGGACCAGCGAGTCGTAGACGAAGCGGTCGAGCAGGTCCGCCGGAGCGGTCTCGCTGTCGACGGCGCAGAGGTCGGGCCGGACCGCGTGACCGTGGCCGATGCGCCCGATCGTGAACGGGAAGGCGCCGCCGCCGTGGGCGAGTCCGATCCGAAGGTCCGGCAGGCGGTCGAGCACGCCGCCCATCGCGAGGCAGCACGCGGCGCGGGCGGTCTCCGCCGGCATGCCGACCAGCCAGGGCAGCCAGTACTTCGGCATCTGGGCGGTGCCCATCATCTCCCACGGATGGACGAACACCGCGGCGCCGAGTCGGGCGGCGGTTTCGAACACCGGGAAGAGGGCGGGCTCGTCGAGATTCCACTGCTCGACGTGCGAGCCGATCTGGACGCCGCGAAGACCGAGCTCGGTCACGCATCGTTCGAGCTCGGCGCAGGCGAGGTCCGGGGCCTGCATCGGAATCGTGCCGAGGCCTTCGAACCGTCCGGGATGGTCGCGGACGACGCCGGCGAGATGGTCGTTGAGCATCCGCGAGACTTCGAGCGCGTCCGCGGGCTTCGCCCAGTAGCTGAACATCACCGGCACGGTGGAGAGGACCTGCACGTCGACGCCGTGCTCGTCGCAGTCGGCGATCCGTCGGGCGGGCGACCAGCAGCGATCGTCGATCTCCCGGAAACCCTTGCCGTCGATCATCATCTTCGCCCGGCACGGAGCGCAATGATCGAGCGAGATCCAGCCGCCGTAGCCGAACTTCTCGGCGAGGTCCGGCCACCGCTCGGGAAGCAGGTGGGTGTGAAGATCGACGGTGGTGCCGCACATGGACCGGAATCGTACCCCGAGGGGGTGTCCGGGTCAGTCGCGGCCGAGGATCAGCGAGGCGAGTTCCCGCCCCAGATCGCCCTCGACCACGATCCCCGCCTCGTCGACGGGGGCGAGGATCCGCTGGAGCCGGAGCACGTCCTCCCCGCCCTCGGCGGTTCGGCGGAATCTCGGCCCGATTCCGGCGAGCCGGCAACCGTCGTCGAGAAGTCGGGTCGCGAGGCGGCCGCATCCCGGATCGTCGATCGGCAGGTCGATGAAGACCACGGCCGCGTGCGCGGCGCTCTCCATCACCAGGAGTGCGGACCTGACGGCGTCGATCGACGCCGCGCCGATGCGATCGAGCTCGATGCGGCCCNCCGCACGGGCGGCGTCGAACCGGACATGGAGTTCCCCGGCATCGGATGCACCGTCCTCGCCTTCGGTCTCGATCGCGGCCGATCGCCCCCGCGCCNCGTAGAGCTTCGCGATCAGNTCGGCGATCGCCGCCGGGACGAAGGCCGTGATCGCCGTCTCCTCCCGCAACGGNTGCCAGTAGAGGAAGCAGGAATGTCGGGACCGGTCGTCGCCGCCGTCGCTTCCGCCGACACCGCCGCGAAGCGAGGTCCCGGCGGGCGTGGTGCCGAGACACAGGGCGGACGCGGTCGAACCGAATCCGAGGTTCATCTTCTGACTGAACGGGTGTCGCGCGGTCGGTTGGCTCCAGATGCCGAGGAGTTCGAGGGCGTCGCCCGCGGACTCGACCGCCGCCCGCATCGGTCGCATGAGTCCGTGGCCGCGGTGGGCATGATCGATGACCGCCTGGCCCGCTTCGCCGATCGGACCGAGGTCCGGACGCTCGAGGGCGTAGTGACCGACGAAGTCGCCGTCGTCGGTCTCGCAGATGATGGACTTGATCCGGCCGTTCGCGTTGAGGGCGTCGACCCGGTCGGGATAGTAGAGGTCGGGATTCGGATAGGAGTGGCCGTACGACTCGTAGATGCGCCGAGCGACCTCCAGTCCGTCGCCGGGTCGGTAGTCGCGAATGCGGTACGCCGCCGTCGACGCCGAAGGGGCCGTCTTCGCGTGATCCGCTTCCGCGGCNTCCTGATCGATTCTGGCCTGCACCGCTTCGAGCACGTGGATCGCGGCGTGGTCGCGGTGGGCTCGCAGATGGAGTTCCGAGCCTTCGGGGCCACGCTGCACCCACCAGAGTCGGTCGAAGACCCGAGCGGGACGGATCTGCTCGGGGATGGCGTGGCCGGGCGCCTCGAGGTCGTCGTCGCCGAGCGGGACGCCCTTCTCGAGGATCGCGAACTCGATCGCCGCCGCGTCGATCACGACGCCGATCGACAGATCGACGGGATCGTCTCCTCCGTCGGTGATCTCGCGTTCGACGAGGCTGACCGCGGAGACCAGGGCATCGAGGAGGGCGTCGTGACGGGTGCCGTCGACGTCCGCGAGGGCGATCGCCCGGGAAGCGAATTCCCGCAGCATCGGTTCCATCTCGGGGAGGCCGGGGATNTCGAGTCGGAAGTGGAGGGGGGTGCTGGAATCGGACATGAAACGACCTCGATGGGGGCGTCGATCGCGTGGTCTCGACGCCGGACGGCNGGGAAGCCGACAGACTAGCGAATCGAAGTATTGCGCTTCCACGAAACCCNNNCTTCCTGCAACCGATCGGCGTCGCACCGGTCTAGGATCGCCCCCCTNCATGCATCGCCTCATNCCAAATCCNGTCCCACGCCTGCTGCGAAGCCNCTCGCGGTCCGTGGTGCCGCTCGCGGNCATCGCGTCCATCGCGGCGGCAGGCGNTGCGACGGTGGCCGTCGGCCAGATCGCCGATCCGGTGGCGGCAGGGGACGACGAGGCGGCCACGATCCTCGCGGATGCGCTCCCCGCGGCGTCCGGCGCCCCCCGGATCTTCGGTGTCGACGAGGCCCCGGAGATCGACGGCGTCCTCGAGGAGATCTGGCAGGACGGAACGCTTCTGGAGGACACCTGGCGGCAGGTCAATCCGGACGAGGGTGCGATGCCGACCCAGCGGACCGAGATCCGGCTGATGCGCGACGCGCAGAATCTCTACGTGGGCGTTCGCTGTTTCGACGACGAGCCTTCGAAGATCATCTCGCGGGTGATGATCCGGGGTGGGTCGGTCAATCGGGACGACAACATCCTGATGGTCCTCGACCCCAAGCGCGATCTCCGCACGGGCTACATCTTCCGGATGAACCCGAACGGCGCACGCGCCGACGCCCGACTGGTCAACGGCCGTACGGACTACGACTGGGATGGACAGTGGTACGGACGCTCGTCGATCGACGACGAGGGCTGGACCGCGGAGTTCGTGGTGCCGTTCCGGACGATCTCGATCGATGCATCGAACCCGGAGTGGGGAATCAATTTCGAACGCACGATCCGCCGCAACAACGAGACCGTCCGGTGGCAGTCCGCCGATCGCGACGTCAGCATCAACTCGGTCGCCGATGCAGGCGTGGTCGAGATGTTCGGCGACATCGACCAGGGTTCGGGGATCGACGTCCGACCCTACGGGAAGATCACCGTCTCGGAGGACGACGGCGTCGACGTCGCCGGAACCGGTGGCGTCGACGTCTTCTGGAAGGTCACGCCGGGCCTGACCTTCGTGGGGACGGTCAACCCGGACTTCGCGGAGACGGAGGTCGACCAGCGGGTCATCAACTTCACGCGATTCTCGATCCAGTTCCCGGAGAAGCGGGACTTCTTCCTGGAGGACGCCGGCTACTTCGATTTCGGCGGCATCAGATCGACGCCGCTCCCCTTCTACTCGCGGCGCATCGGACTCTCGCCCCAGGGCGCTCCCGAGACGATTCTCGGCGGGGTGAAGCTGACCGGGACGATCGACGACGTCGCGGTCGGAATCCTCGACACCCAGATGAGTGACGACGTCTCGCCGGCGGGACGGAACTACTTCGCCGGCCGNGCGTTGTTCAACGTGCTCGAGCAGTCCTCGATCGGGGTGATCGCGACGAACGGGAATCCCCTCGGTCCCGAATCGAACTCGCTGGTGGGCGCCGACTTCAACTTCAAGACGACGGACCTCGAGGGCGGCCGGACGCTCTCCGCGAACGCGTGGTTCCAGCAGACCATCACCCAGGGGCTCGAAAGCGCCGATGCGACCGCGGTCGGGGCTCGCGTCGCCTATCCGAACGACATCCTCAATCTCCGGTTCGGCTGGGCCCGGATCGGATCCGACTACTTCCCCGCGCTGGGCTTCGTCCAGCGGACCGGCATCCACGAGTTCTTCGGCGGCGGCCGATACCGNTGGCGTCCCGAAGCGGAACTCGTCCGCAACGTCGACGTCGGCGTCGGNGGGTTCCTGGTCACCGACCTCGACTTCGAGACGGAGAGCATGGACCTCGAATTCGACGTCCCGCGGATCCAGTTCGAGCGGGGGGACGAGGTGTATCTCGAGTACGGGATCCAGCAGGAGGTTCCGACGCAGGACTTCCTCGCCGCCGGGCAGCTGCTCATCCCGGCCGGCAACTACACCTGGAACCGCATCGAAGCGGGGTTCGAGACGACGTCGAAGGAGCCGGTCGAGATCGGCGGTTCCGCGGGATGGAGCGGCTACTACGGCGGGTCCAGGACCACGGTGTCGGGCGACTTCCGNTGGCAGCCGATGCCCAGCTTCCTCCTCACCGCGGCCGCGCAGTGGAACGAGATCGTGCTNGATACCGGACGTCTCGACACCTGGCTCGTGTCGAGTCGGGTCAACTTCTACTTCAGCCCCGACGTTTCGTGGGAGAACCTCCTCCAATACGACACGCAGTCGGGCACGGTCGGCCTGAACAGCCGATTCCGATGGTCCCTGCGGGACGGTCAGGAGGTCTTCCTGGNCTTCAACCAGAACGTCGAGGCGGATGATCTCGAATTCACCATCGACAAGACGGAATTCGTCGCGAAGATTGGCTGGACCTTCTCGTTCTGACGATGAATTGAATGGTGGGTCGGGCTCGAGAGAATCCCGTCCTTTGAACAACCCGAGACGATCGGATCCGTTGGAAGACTGGTCCGATATGACGCGTACCGGAGACGTTCCTGGTGGGATCTCGCGCAGTTCAATCCGAGGCTTTCGGTGGTTCGATCCGCGCGGTGGGTCGGATCTCGTCGCTCGCCGTCCTCGTGNCCATGTTCCTCTGGTGGTCGGATGACGCNCGGGCCGGTGTTTCGGGTTCCACACCCGACGTGCCCCTGCCGGTGCTCGATGCGATCCGCGCCACGACGCCCGGTTCGACCGACGCGTCGATTGCGCTCGGTGGCCTCACGAACATCGGACCGATGATCGGCGGGCTCACGCCGGATCTTGAAGCCCTCGATCTGCTGCTTCGCGAGGATCGCCGGGGCGAGACGATGCCGAAGGTGAACGGATTCGGCCGCGTGAACGGCGTCGAGGATCCCTCGCGCGGCATTCTCGGGGTCGGCGGGGTGGACCTCGACTGGCGTCCGAGTCGGACCCTGTCGGTGGCGGTGGTCGCGGGTGGCCGGATCGATCGGAGTCGGGCCTTCGAGGGGGAGCAGGTCGCTTCGTCCTCGTTTCTCGAACGGGATGCCTGGGGGGGACCGAAGCTCGCGAGCCGGAGTTCCGCCTTCGACGGGCTCGCCTTCGGCGGCGAAAGCGCCGCGGAAGCGAATCCGTTCGCGGCCGATCGGATCTTCTCGACGCCCGCGGAGGCCCGAGGGCTCGAACGAAACTTCTTCGCGACGCGGGCGGTCTTCCGCCCTGCGGACGGTTCCTCGATCGGTGTCGTCGCGACCCGTGGCGGCGGCATGACCGGAGACACCTCGCTCTTCGGGTTCGACCTCGACCAGCGAATCGCCGGCCAACGGGTCCAGGCCTGGGTCCAGCATGCGACCGGGGACGGTGGAGACGACGAACAGGACGCGGACCGGAGCGCGATCGGCGCCTCGATCGACGGAGCGCTCGGCGGTCTGAAGTACGGTGTCGCCTGGCGAAGGCTCGGCGAGGAATTCGACTCGGGCCTCGGTCGGACCGGCGCCGCGGGCACGCACGCGATCACCGGTCGGATGGGCTGGTCGATGCCGCTCGAAGGCATGCCCTTCATCAAGAGCTGGGAGTTCGGGGTCCGAACCCGTTTCGACACGGATCTCCAGCTCGAGTCGCGGAGCATCGATCTCTCGATCGACGCGGCGCGATTCCAGATGGTCACCGGCGACCGGATCAGCTTCGGGATCGATCAGCGGATCCGCACGGCCCCGACGATGCTGGACGGCGACTTCACCGATCGTCGAGAACGGTTCCGGCTGGGGATCGACACGAATCCGGCTCGCCCGTTCCAGTTCGGAGGGAGCATCGCCTTCGGTGATCCCGTCGGCGTCGTCGAGACCTCGTGGCGAGGGGGCGCCCGCTGGAAGGCGGCGCCGGGACTCGATCTCTCCGGAGAGATCGCCGTCGACCGACGCATCGACGGCATCGCGGCCGGCGACACGCTTCGTACCGCGTTGAACGGACGCGCAAGAATCGCGTCCGATATGACGATCGCGGCGAGATTCGGCTTCGATGCAGGTCGGGAGCGGGTCTCGCTCGGCCAGGAGCTCGGCTTCCGAATCGCCCGGAACGCGAGCCTCAGCATGCGTCTCGATCAGGACCTGGCCTTCCAGAACGCCACCGACGCACGCCCGACGATCCGTGCGAGCCTGCGTGGGTCGTTCGAATTCTAAGCGACGATTTGGCGTGAACTTCAGGTTGCTTCTTGGTAA
>NYVS01000009.1 GCA_002684755.1 Phycisphaerae bacterium | reverse complement strand
GCGTCGACGCCGGATCGCCGCGACGATCATGACGGTGATGATGCCGATCCAGACCAGCGAGGTGACGAGGGTGGCGGTCCGGAGGTCCGACTTGAGCGCCTCGTCCATCGTGAACCGCCGACCGATCGTCAGGATGTTCGGGGCGAGGAGCCCGATCTGAATCAGCAGGAAGCAGCCCAGCCCGATCAACGGCCAGGCCGCGCGGCGGCGATCGCGTCGAAGCCGCGTCGTGATGCATTCCCGGTCGAGCGGGATCAGGTCGGCGCCGATTTCCGCAGGGACCGCTCGTCTGCCGGTGTCGTCCGGTTCCGAGGTTCCTTCGGTGTCGTTCATCGCGATGATCCCATGGACGGACTCTAGGCNGAACGAACCGGGTGNGATCATTCCACTCGGTACGGAATGAGGGTGACGTCCTGTGCCGTGAGAATTTGCACGCCACACTCGGGGCAGGCGTCGGGAAACGGCGGGTGAAGCCGATACCGGCAGGCGTTGCAGCGAGGAGCAGTCAGGCGCCCCGATTCGGATCGATCGCGCACTCGCCGCAGGAAGGCGACGAGGCCCCACACTCCACCGATCACCACGATCCCCAGGAAGATCCAGCCNATCGTGGAGAGGCCGCCCGCGCTCAGGGAAAGGACGGGGGGAAGGAGCACGATCGCGAGCAGGACGAACCACAAGGGTGACAGGACGGGCCACCATCGCCCGATCGATCGCATGGCCTTCGCGGCCGGATTCGCCCGAGGCAGACGGAGCGAGGTCCCGTATGGGCCGCGAGGGCGTCTCCAAGCCGTCAGGAAGTCCGCGTCTCCATGGCGATCGCGACGTGAATCGGAGAAGAGACCGAAGGGGAGGCCGAGGTTCCCGGCGCGGCGCACCAGTCGGGCGACGGGCTTCNCGCGCTGGACGGTGGCCTCGTGCCAGAATCCGTANAAGTCGAGTGGCGACCAGCCCACGGGCGCGCGGCGGCAGCATCCTCCGGGGTCGAACGGATCCGAGCCGCAACCCGGACAGATCGCCGTACCGACTTCCAGCAGTCGCNGGCCGACTCGAATCGCGCGTCGGCGTCGCAGGCTCTGGCGAGTGACTTCGAATGAGATCACGACGGCGATCAGAATCAGAATGTACGAGATGGTGGGAGCGATCTCGCTCGCTTCCTGCACGGACGATGGAAGCACCAGCGGATAAATGGCCATGGCGAGGCAGATCGGGGCCACGATCGCGAGGAGCAGGATCCCCGGCAGGGACATCGAATAATGACGTCGGAGCGCCTCGCTCGCGGATCGTGGGCCGATCGGCCAGCGATCGATGACGGCGTCAGTGATCGCCGGATCGGTGGCGGGTGGCACCGTCTGATCATCGGACTCCGATGGTTCGACGNCTGCGGCCATGCGAAAAGACTAGCGTGCGATCGCCTCGGCCCGGACTTCGCGAAGCACCGTGACCTTGATCTCGCCGGGGAAGGTCATCTCGTCCTCCACCCGCTTCGCGACGTCCCGGGCGATCTTGTGGGCCGTCGCGTCATCGGCCTTCCGCGCATCGAGGATGACTCGCACTTCGCGGCCNGCCTGGATCGCGTGGGCTTCCTCGACGAAGGGCTGGTCGGTGGCGATTCCCTCGAGCTGCTCGAGTCGCTTGATGTACATCTCCATCGACTCGCGTCGGGCACCGGGGCGNGCGCCGCTGACCGCATCGGCGGCCATGACGATCGCGGTGTACGGGGTCGTGGCGGGGATGTCACCGTGGTGCCCGCCGATGGCGTTGAGGACCGCTTCGGACTTCTCGCCGAACTTCCGGGCGAACTCCATGCCGATCGCGGGGTGGCCGCCCTCCATCTCGTGGTCCATCGCCTTGCCGATGTCGTGGAGGAAACCGCACCGGCGGGCGATGGTCCCGTCGAGTCCGAGCTGGTCGGCGATCATCTGGCTGAGGAAGGCCACCTCGATGGAATGGCGAAGCACGTTCTGGCCGTAGCTGGTCCGGAACTGCATCTTGCCCATCGCTTCGGCGATCTTCGGATGGACGCCTCGAATGTCGGTCTCGACGAGGGCGTCCTTGCCGACCTGCTTGATCCGTTCCTCGATGTCTCGCTTGGTCTGGGCCACGATCTCTTCGATCTTCGACGGGTGAACCCGGCCATCGGCCACCAGTTTCTGGAGACTCTCGGCCGCGATCGCCTGCCGAACCCGATCGAAGCAGGACACGCTGATCACGCCCGGCGTGTCGTCGACCATGACATCGGCGCCGGTCGCCTTCTCGATCGCTCGGATGTTGCGACCCTCGCGGCCGATGATGCGGCCCTTGAGNTCGTCCGAGGGGATCTTCACGGCCCGAACGGTCGAGTCGCTGACGTTCTCAGCGGCGTATCGCTGAATCGCCAGCAGGGTGATCTCGCGGCTCTTCTCCCGGGCTCGTTCCTCGGCCTCTTCGATGACTTCTTGCTCGATCTTGGCNGCTTCATGCTGCGATTCGACGCGAATCTCGGCGAAAAGTTCGTCTTGTGCCTGATCTCGCGTCATTTCGGCAACGCTCGCAAGTCGATCCTTGAGATCTTCCGCGGTTCGGGCGGTCTGCTCGAGCAGGGCCTCCCGTTCCTGAGCGATTTCCTCCAGCCGAGTCTCCTTCCGCTCGAACTTCTCTTCCCGGCGGGTCAATTGCGTCAATTTGGAGTCGAGGGTCTCCTCGCGCTTGTTCGCGCGAGCCTGAGCNTCCTTGGCTTCGCTGAGNAGGTCCGCAGACTCCTTCTCGGCGGCCTTCCGTCGTTCGGTCGCCTTGGCCTCGACTTCCGCCTCGATCGTTCTGGCGGCCGCCTGGGCATCGCTACGGGCTGCCTCGACGATCGTCGCGGCCTCGGCCTTGGCGGTCCCGATGGACTTCCCGGTGGTGGCGGTGATCAGGAGCCAGGCCAGAATGGCGCCGGCGACCGCCGCGATGCCGAACCCGATGAAGTCCTGGGGTTCCAGTGCGAGCACGAGCGAAAGCGAGTTCATGTCACCCTCCAAGGAGGAAACGACCTTCACGGACGGGGGTCCGGGGGCGCGGAGTGACGTGCTCTCGACTCTTGTATCGAAGACCAGCGGCGTCCGAGCGAAATCGCACAGGCGAGTCGTCGGCGGGATCGAATCCGTCGTTTCAACGAACAGAAGTGCGTTTCAGGGCACTTCAGCGGGGTTTGAAACGGTTCATTGAGCGTGAATCAAGGTTGCTCGATGCGGAATCAACTCCGGGAAGAAACGGAAGAACGGGCCACCAGCGGAACAAGAATCAGCATTCAATCTATTCAGGTCACCACCATCCGCAGTCGGAGGCGGGCTCGGCCACGCGGGGCGTGGAAGGCCTTGGACCTGTCGTTCGACGTCTGGATCGGGTTTCCACCGTCAATGGTGGAACATGTGGATCTGGATCGCCGGACGAGAGATCGGTCGTCACCCGACCCAGGGTCGGGATTGCCGTATGAACCGGCGGCGCGCCGCGCGAGCCGTACCGGTAGTTGCTTCTGTAGTATTGCGGCGGCCTCGAATCTGTCAAGACCTGCGGACGCCTCGTTCCGGGTTCGACCCGAATCGCGGACGGGATCGGTGCCATCGATGAAGCCACAGCCCTGAAGGCTCCGGATCAGGGTTTCAAGCCAACGACTCAGGACGTCCCAGCATGCCAGCCGCCATTCAGTGGGCCCTCGACCTGCTTCCGACGAATCCCATCTGCATTCGGCTCATCCAGGGCGGATCGACCCGGATGCGGCATCTCTACCTTCGGAGCGGCTATCTGGCCGCCCTGATCGCNGTGCTCCTGCTNGCCCTGGTCGGGCCGACCTCGAGCCTGCGGGAGCTGGCCCAGCGGGGTGCGTCGGCGTTCACGATCGTGGCCTTCGGGCAGGTCTTCCTGATCTGTCTCCTCACGCCGGTGTTCATGGCGGGGGCGATCGCGCAGGAGGCCAATCCCCGGACCTGGGACATCCTGCTGACCACGCCGCTGAACGCCCTTCAGATCGTGTTGGGAAATCTCTTCGGACGCCTGTTCTTCATCCTGGCCCTGCTGGTCTCCTCGCTTCCGCTGTTCCTCTTCATCCAGACCTTCGGCGGCGTGCCCGGCGAGTCGATCGTGCAGAGCTACGTGGTCGCCGGCTGCAGCGCCCTGGTGGTGGCGGCGGTCGCGGTCACCCTCAGCGTCACGCGGTCCGCGGGGCGACGCGCGGTCTTCGCGTTCTACGTCTCGGTGGTGATCTATCTCTTCCTCACCTGGTTGATCGACAACCGACTCCGCACCCCGGTGTCCGTCGGGAGTCTCGCGACGTCGACCACGATCATGACGCCGCTCAACCCGTTCCTCGCCCTGGAGAGCCTCCTGCTCAGCAACAGCTACGTCCCTCAGACGGTGGATCCGGACACGGGGTGGCTGCAGCGCTGGTGGCTGGGGCGACCGGTGGCGTCCTTCGCGTGGCTTTCGATCCTCACCAGTCTGATCCTCGTCGTCTATTCGACGGCCCGGCTCCGCGTCATCGGNGCCAAGGTCGGACAGGTGCCCTGGTACCGCCGNTTNCTTCGTCTCGGTGGCGCNAGCGGTGAAGGCCGCGAGCCGCGGACACCGAGCCAGAATCCGATCGCCTGGCGCGAGACGAGTTCGCGGTCGCTCTCGGTGGCGGGCGTGCTCGGTCGCTGGGGCTTCATCGCCGCGGGCGCCATCGCGACGCTCCTGGTGCTCTGGCTCTTCCACGTCGGCTCGATCAGCATCATGGACCTCCGCGTGACGGCGCTCGCCATCGTCGCCGCGGAGATCACCATCGTGGTGCTCGCCGCGGTGAACATGAGCGCCACCGCGGTGAGTCGGGAACGCGAGGACGGCACGCTCGATCTCATNCTCACGACGCCGATGCAGCCCGGTCCCTATCTCGCGGGCAAGCTCCGGGGGCTCGTGCAGTACCTGCTTCCCATGCTCGTGCTGCCGGTCATCTCCATGGCGATCATTCTCGTCTACGCCCTGGCGCGGCCGACCGCGACGTCGGCGTCGGTCGCGGTCGGGACGGTGACCCGCGCGGTTCCGCTGCTGCAGATCTCGTCGGTGATCGGCATGGTGCTGCTCATGCCGGCCTTCGTCGCCTTCACGGTCATGGTCGGTCTCCAGTGGTCGATCCGAAGCAAGGGGACCATCGGCTCGATCATCGCCGCGGTGCTCGTGGTCTTCACGGTGACCGGCGTGATCGGTCTCTGCGGCGTCGCGAGCGGCAACGGGATCCCGTTCCTCGGATCCGCGATCTCCTCGATCAGCCCGTTCAACCTCGTCGCGGCGGCATTCATCCCCGAGAGCACGATCTCCGAGACGATCCGGGAAGGCGACGACAGCGGCGTCTCGATGCTGGTCGGTGCGGGGATCGCGGCGGTGATCTACGGACTGATCGTCTACGCGATGCACGCGAGCATGAAGCGNTCGTTCATGATGACCGTCCGNCGNCTCGCCGGCACCCGNTGAACGNGTCGNNANGCGAACACGCNGGNNNGATCCNACNGGATCNNNCCNGCGTGTTCGTGTTCACCCGGGTCCGCGACGCATGGTCTCGGACGTCTGGTGGATTCAGCCGCCGAACCAGTAGGTCAGCAGGATGCCGAAGTCGCCGCCGTCGACGATGCCGTCGCCGTTGAAGTCCGCGGTGCAGTCACCGGTGCAGGGACCCCACTGGACGAGCATGATGCCGACGTCGGCACCGGAGACGATGCCGTCACCGTCGAGGTCGCCCGGCACGCCCGCTTCGAGCCCGATCGTCATCACGTCCATGGCGAGCGGAGCGCTCTTGCCCTGGGAGACCCAGAGGTCGTAGGCGATCTGGCCCTTGTCGTCGGTGACGTTGTAGTCGCGGAGGAATTCCATGTACTCGCGGGACGAGGTCTGGAAGTACAGGGTCGCGACCGCTTCGACNGCGCCTTCGGGGATGTCGAAGGTGGTGTCGTCCCAGTACTGGCCGTCCGCGTAGTCGACGCCCTTGGGTCCGCCGCCGAACGCCGCGAACTTCGCGTTGGTGAAGCCGCGGGGCGGAATGCGGTTGTCGAAGAGGATCTCGTTGTTCAACGCGAGGTGGAAGGATTCGCCGGCGGGAAGGTTGGCGAGCGCCGCCACGTCGGCCGAGATCCCCATCTTCTTCTCATAGACCTTGGTGTCGTCACCGTGGAGTTCCGCGGTCGCGAANTCGTATTCGCCCCGCTCGTCGATGATCTGGCCGGCGGCATCGACGTACTTGACGTTGATCCACATCCGACGGCCTTCCGGGTATCCGGTGGGGAGGGAGTGTCCGCCCTGGTTGATGATCCGGACGGTGAGTTCGTCGCCTTCGAAGGCGAGTTCCATGTCGCTGGCGTCCCGGAGCATCTGCTCGGTCCGGGCGTTGGCGGCCTCGCGACGATCCTCGGTGAGCCCGTAGTAGTCCGCGTCGACACCCATCGACTCGGCGATCGCATCGAGNACCCAGGTGTTGCCACCCGCGAACGCGTGAGCGCCGACGTCGGGTCGTTCGAAGAACGGAGGGCCGGTGTAGAAGCCGCACGCGCCGCCGACCTGCGGGGGCATGTGGCAGTTCTGGCAGCTGGAGATCGCGGTGTCGTCCGGAAGGGCACCACCGAAGCGGCCGTCCTCGAACACCACGCCGCCTTCCGCGAAGTCGCTGTTCAGCCACTCCGAGTAGGTCCGCTGTTCGGCGACCATGTCNTGGAGGTCGTTCGTCGGGTGCTGTTCACCGATCGGGTTCAGCACGCCCTTGCCGGTCTTCTCATCGAGCGTGAAGACGGGGTTGCTGACGTCGTGGCATCCGCCGCAGAACGTGCTGTCGCGGTGGAAGGGGGACGTGATGATCGGAATCGGCGAGCCGAATTCGTCGTAGCCGTGGTAGTTGGCCGGCACGTCGTCATAGGGACCGCGTCGGGAGTCGAGCGGATCGACGATCTGGGCGCCGTTGCCCGGTCGCGGGGGCATCAGGCCGTCGGCCACGATCTCCGCGAGGATGGGGATGTCGGGTTCCGCGACTTCGCCGGGATATCCCATCGCCCCACCCGTGGGGCTGACGATCCGGTGGCAGAAGTTGCAGTTGATGCCGTCCATGAGCTCCTCGTCNAANTCGGGGAGCTGGCCGTCCTGGGCCTGACCGCTGTAGTGGGCGGCGGGGANGTGGCATTTGAAGCAGAAGGCGCCGGCCTTGTCGGCGTCCTGATTNGCGATCGTCAGGCCGGCGTGGAACACNGGNTCCCGCGCCGACTGGGCCATCAGGCTGACCACCCAGGTGTCGTACGGCGGAACCTCGAGGCCGTAGTCGGCGTGGCAGAACATGCAGTTGACGGACGAGTAGATCCGCCGGAACTCNAGCGAATCCGGGTTCGGCTGGGTGCCCGGACCCNGAAAGTCCTCGAGGGAGGTCGGAAGCTGGTTCTGTCCGTCGCCGCCACCGCCCTTTTCGCCCATGGCGAGTGGGGCGACGATCGCGGTGGCGACCAGNGCGGTCGCNGTGGCGAGNACCGCGCGCGCCCTGAGCGTCGAGGGATGGCCGGGGAATCTGCGNTTCATGCGTGCTACTGCCAATCTGTGCGTGTCGGCGTCCTGGATCGGGGCCGGTCAGGTCGGGCGGGGGGCGGAACTCGTCCGAGGAAGCGTAGAATCCTCACCGCGCGGGTCAAGTCCCGGGCGGATTTATACNGCCCGATAACGAATGCGAGCNTCGAACGGACAACACTATTGACGCCCGCGGAGCGGATAAGTTCGCCGCTCGGCTCCGATTCGTGGGCAAATCGATCCCGATCCCGCCCTCGAACGTCGTCGCGACCCGCTTCGGCCCCCTCCGATAGGCTCCCGTCCATGAGTTCAGCATTCGNCGCCACCGCGTTCCTTCGATTTCGCCGACTCGTGGTCACCCTGNTCGCGGCCGGNCTTGCTTCGGGCTGCACGACGTCGGGCCCGGACCGGCTCGAGTTCCAGTCCGATCGATACGACCAGGCCTTCGATGCCGCTGGTGAAGCCGTCCGCAAGGAGGGCATGCCACCGGTGCTCACCGATCGGACCGGCGGTGTCATCGAAGCCCGACCGAGACTCGCGGGAAGCGTGCTCGAGCCGTGGCGGATCGATAATTCCGACCTCGAGCAGTGGGGTGCGAACACCCTGAACAAGCAGCGACGACGGGTTCGATTCGAGTTCCTCCCGGTGGACTTCGTGCCGCCCGAGCCGCAGGGTGGAGAAGCGCTCACCGGGCCGCCGCTTCCCGGATCGACCGAAGGCGAACTCCGACTCACCGATCTCGAGACCTTCGACGGGCGGGTGGAACTCCGGGTCTGGGTGTACGTCGAGCGGGAGCATCGAACCGGGCTTCGCCGGGGAACCTGGAGTCGCGTCGGTCGGACCTACGCGACGAATCCGATGGAGACGATCTCGCCCGACGATGGAACGACGCGAAGCCCGGGGTTGTGGACGCCGGTCGGTCGCGACGAAGCGATGGAGCGTCGATTGCTCGCTGAAGTGAAGGCGACGATGGGCGACGCCTGAACCGCGTCACCGTGATCCTCCGTCNGATCGATCAGAGCGAGATCCGCGGATCGATCCAGCTGTAGAGCACGTCCACGATCAGGTTGAAGAGCACCAGCAGGATGGAATAGACGAGGACCACGCCCATGATGAGGGTGATGTCCTTCGCCATGACCGCGTCCACGAAGTTNCGACCGATCCCCGGGACCGCGAAGACCTTCTCGATGACGAAGGACCCGGTCATCGCGATCGCCGTCGCGGGGCCGAGGTAGCTCAGGACGGGCAGGAAGGCGTTCCGGAGCGCGTGTCCCATCGCGACCTGTCGCTCGGGGAGGCCCTTGGCACGGGCGGTNCGGATGTAGTCCTTCTTCATCTCGTCGATCATGCCGAACCGGGTCAGTCGGGCGATGTACGCGGCGAAGGGAAGGGAGAGGGCGAAGGCGGGAAGGACGACGTGTTGCAGGTCNCCCCAGCCGCCGATCGGAAACCACCCGAGTTTGACGGCGAAGAGGATGAGCAGCATCACGCCGATCACGAAGGACGGNAGCGAGATCCCGATCACCGCCAGCGCCTGCGTNCCNGCGTCGAGCGCNGTGTTCGGNCGAAGNCCGCCGATCACNCCCGCGANGAGNCCGAGCACNAGGGCGATGAGGATCGCNGCGAGGCCGAGGGAGACCGAGACCGGCAGGCCCGCGGCGAGAATCTCGTTCACCGTCCAGTCGGACTGGCTCAGACTCGGGCCGAGATCGAAGGGACGGGGTGCATCGCCGAGCAGGTAGGAGACGCCGGTCGCCTTCCCCAGNTAGTCGAAGTAGAACGCGACCGGNTCGTCGAGCTTGTACTGCGCGAGCATCGCGTCCACCACCGCCTGGTCGGGACGCCGTCCGTCCGGCGACTCGAGGGGGTTCCCGGGGACCAGCCACGCGAGGGCGAAGGTCACGGTGTAGACGATGAGGATGATGAACGGCATCTGCACGAGACGCCGGACGACGAGACCGGTCATCGGCGCAGTCTACCGACCGGCCCACCGCCGATGCGTCGCCGAACCAGGGGCTCAGGCGAGGATGAGGCAGGAGATGGCCGCGAGGAATCGCCATGACATGACCGCCATGGCCAGCGAGGCTTCACGATTCCGGAGGCTCGGCCACGCCGTCCAGGCGGTGGCGAGCCCGAGCACCGCGGGGATGCCGAGCGCGAGCTCGGAGATGACGGGCTCGCCCACGACCGAGCCNAGGGCGAACCCGGCCGCGGCGAGGAGGAGGAGGCCGCCCACGACCACGTGCACGGTNCGCGGTCGAAGTCGGACCGCGAGCGTCCGCAGGTGGAACTGCGCATCGGCGTCCCGGTCGCGGAGATCGAGCAGCAGTGAATCACCGAGGAGGATCGCGATCAAAGGCAGGCCGAGCATCGCCGCCTCGATCCACGTGGCCGTCGAAATCCCCGGTCCGCGTCCTTCGAGCACCGGGAGGGACACGGCCGCGGCGGCCCAGGCGATCGAGACCATCGGCGATTTCGCGATCGCGAGCCGCGACTGCAGTGGTGATGGTCCTCCGGATGCCGGCGTCGTCCGGCCCCCGACCGAGAACGCATGCAGCAGGCCGAGGAGCCCGACGCCGACGAGCAGGATCGTGGTCGGCGTCGTCGGCCGGATCCACGCGAGGGTGGCGAGGCCGGCGACCGCGGTGAAGCCGGGGAGCGTCGTTCGAAGGAACGCGCTTGATCGGAAGAGCGCGGCTCGACCGGGCTGACTGATGCGATCCTCCGCGTCGCAGGATGCGGCCGAGTCGCGGAGATAGACGCACCAGGTCCCGAGGAACGCCGCCAGGTACCAGGCGGGTTCGAGCGGCCGACCCAGCGTGACCGCGATCGCGGCGATCAGGCTCGCGGCACTGATCGCCATCGGAATCTGGAGGAAGACGAGTCGGGCCCACGGGGGGGACGTGGACTTCGGGTTCGGATCGGTTGCATCGCTCATGCGGCGAGATTCGATGTCGATGCGCCGGCGCCGCGGCTCATCGGCGAACCGACCAACGGGCCGGGTGCTGATCCAGCCGGGGATGTCGCGTCAGTCCGCGCAGTCGATCGGGCTCGTACATGTAGACCGTGACGTAGGTGCAGAGCGGGAGGATGGGCAGATCCTCCTCGACGAGGATCCGCTCGGCTTCCTCGAGAATTCGGAATCGCGCGTCGGGATCGAGCGTCGCCGCGGCGGTGGCGAGGAGTTCGTCGTACCGCGGACTCGCGTAGCCCCGGTGGTTGTTGCCGTCCTCGGAGTGGTTGAGGTCGAGGAACGTCGTTGGATCGCCGTAGTCGCCGTACCAGCCCCCGCGGGCGACCATGAAGTTCCCCATCTCGAGCTGGGCCCGGTACTCGTTGCCGGGGCGTCCGGAGATCTCCGCCGGAATCTGGAGCTCGCGTCGCCACATGTCGCGAAGCGCCAGCGAGAGATCCTTGTATCGGGGACTGCCGGTCGAGAACAGGATGTCGAGCGTGGGGAACGGATCGCCGTCCGCGTTGCGACGAACGCCGGCGTCGTCCCGTCGCCATCCCGCGGCCTCGAGTTCCGCACGGCCCCGGTCCGGGTCGAAGGGAAGACCTTCCGGCGGCTGGTAGCCCGGAATGCTTCCCTCGGGGACGAAGGCACCGCTCGTCGTCTCGTTCAGTCGCGTCACGCGCTCGACGAGCGCATCCTTGTCGATGCAGAGCGCGAGGGCCCGCCGGACCCGGGGATCGACGAGGGGATTCGGCGTTCCGTTGGTGAGTCGCTCCCGGCAGTTCACGTGGAAGAAGTCGGTGCCGAACGCATCCACGGTGTGGATGTTCCGGCGTTCGCCGGCGTCCGGCGGCGGGAGGCTGCCGAGGGTCCGGTCGAGATCGGCGTCCCCGGTCTCGGCGAGGATCGCCTCGAACCGATCCTCGTAGGCGAGTCGTTCGGCGATCATGTCGGCCCGGTACTCGGCCCGGACGTCCGGGATCCAGTCGACTTCGCCCGCTTCGAACGCCAGGATCGCGGTGTTGGGGTCCTGGATCACCACCGCTTCGATGCTCTCCGCGGGAATCGACTCGGCGTTCCAGTAGAAGGGATTCTTCTCGAATCGACAGTCCCGCTGAAAACGCCACCGGGCGAGTTCGAAGGGACCGTTGCCGATCAGTCGGCCGGGCTTGGTCCAGCCGCGATCCTCCTCGATCCGGCCGGTGACGGCGTCGATGGTGGTCGCGGCTTCGAGGGTGGGGCGATGGACGGGGCTGAAGGTCCCGAAGGCGACGAGGTCGAGGAAGTAGGGGATCGGACCCTCGAGTTCGACTTCCAGGGTGCGCGGATCGACGGCGTCGAGTCCGACCATCTCGTCGAAGCGGTCGAGGGTGCGCTGGAACGAGGCTTCGCCGTCCTCCGCCAGAATCGCGTCGGCCTCCTCCGGTGGGAACGAGCCGGCGTCGATGAATTCGTCGCGGCGATCCGGTGCGGCCCGGAGCGCGAGCAGATCCGATCGCCAGTTGAAGAAGTCACGGGCGCCGGCGATCCCGAGGAAGAGGCTCGAGTAGGTCGCCGCGGTGTCGGGGAGGATCGCCCGTCGCCAGGCGTACTTGAAGTCCTCCGCCGTGACCGGGTCGCCGTTGCTGAAACGGAGTCCGGGACGGAGGTGGAAGACGTACCGGCTCGCATCCGCGGAGACGTCCCAGGACTCGGCCGCGGCCGGACCGACCGAACCGTCCGGCAGGATGGTGGCGAGTGGCTCGTAGATCGCGCGAGACGCCCGCAGGTCGTGCAGATAGCTCATCCGCTGCGGATCGAGGGTGAAGAGGTCGGTCCCGTGGACGAGCACCACGTCCGCGCGGGGACGCTCGTCGTCGAGCGAGACCACCACCGCGATCAGCGAGGCGAGGACCAGGATTGGAACGATGATCTTCAGCATGCTCGGGAAACGGTACGCCGAACGCCGGCGACCGGGAAGCCCGGGCCGTGGAATCGGTGTTCGGCGGACGTTTCCGTCGGGTGAATCAGCCGCCGAAGTTCTTCACGGCGTCCGCCAACGCGGACTTGCCCTGCTCGATCCCGTCGCGGAGGGCGTCCGCCTTCGAATCGGGGCGTCCCTCGAGGAGCGACAGGAGCTGCGCCCCCACTCGGAGCACGCCTTCGTACGCCACGTAGGCTCGGCGGTTGGAAGCGAGGCCGTCCCACTGCTTGATCGCGGCGTCCGCGACGTCCTTGAGGACGATTCGCAGGATGCGGGCGATCTCCTTGTTCTCGACGTCGCCGGCAGTGGTGTCGTCGAGCAGCTTGCCTCGGAGACCGAGCATGGCGCGATAGACGGCCTGGACGAGTTCATCGGGGCCGGAGGAGCCTTCGATGCGGACGGCGAGATTCTGGAAGGCGCCGAACTGGACGCCGCGGACCTCGGTCCGGTTCTCCTTGGTCAACGCCGGGTCGAGGGCGATGGTGTTGAGTGCTCGAAGATCCTCGAGCGCGACGATCCAGTTGGATTCGTTCGCGAGATTCTCCGCGATCGATCGGGCGGCCGAGGTGAGGACGCCGGAGTCCAGTCCGGTCTGCCCGTTTCCGCCGAGGGCGACTTCGAGCAGGCCCGCGGCCACGAGCCGGCGGCCGGCATCGGTCACCGATCGGGGGTTCGTCGAGTCGACGAGGACGCCGAGGGCGTCGGGCGTCCGGAGGAACGCGAGCACGCGAAGCGTGTTCTCCGCCCGCATCGGCCCGGCGTCGGCGAGAATCACCTTCGCCTCCGGCATGATGGCGTCGGAGAAGCTTCCGAGGAACACGCCGGTGACCCCGGCACGCCGCGCGGTCTGGACGAGCGTGTTTCGAGCCTCGACGACGACGACCGGATCGCCCTTCGCGAGATCCGTCATCCGATCCGACGCGAAGGATTGAACCTGCGATTCCTGATCGCTGGACAGTGGTCTGGTCGATCCAACGATGTCCTGAGACAACGTCGTCTGGGCGAACGTTCCCGTTGACAGGACCGTAGGAAGAACCAATGCCGCGATTCGCAGTGCAAGCCTCATCTGAAT
The DNA here is from genome assembly GCA_002684755.1 of Phycisphaerae bacterium. The sequence continues at coordinate 3,576 of NYVS01000009.1, read as the reverse complement.
TCCGGTCTTCCGCCGAGGAGGCGGAGGGAGGTGGTCGTCCGGATCCGGGTTCCCGGATGCCGCGTAGGAGATCGATCCGGAGCACGAGGCNTCGGATCGGAACTGGAAACGGTACCGCACCGCCCGCGGGACCGTCAACGGCACTCAACGGTCGGGAGGTACACTCGACCGCTGCAGATCANTGCCAGGGCGTGATTTCGAGCGATGATGCCCGCGTCGCTTGGTGGAAGCCCGCCCTTGAACGTCTGATCGGCCGGGCTGTCTCCGGCCACGAAGTCCGATCCAGATCCGAAATACGGGGCTTGAGGTCCATGATGCTTGATTCGATTCCAGCCCCNNCCAGTCGGACCACGGGNGCCTTGGTTCGACTGTTGGTGATGCTTCTGGTGCTTCCGATCGTCACCCCGCGGGTGGTGGCTCAGGGGCCCGCGATGGANGAAGCGTCGATCGAGACCTGGGCGAGCGAGCGGCTCGCGGCTCGGTTCGCCTCGCTTTCCTCNTCCTTCACCCTCAAGCCCGACCTCACGGTCGANCAGCTGCGGACCGCCTANGAACTCGCCGTCGCGGCGGCCAGGACCGACCCCGACAGCCTTCCCGCCTGGCGATGGCTCTTCGATCTCTCGACCAACGTGCTCGATGATTTTCCGGAAGCCGAGGAGGCTCGCCGNGAAGCGATCGAAGCGATCGTCCGGCTCGATCCGGACGACGCCACGATGCGTCTGACCCTGCTCATGACCCTCATCGAGTCCCGGGACACGCTCAAGGCNCGGATCGAGGGATGCGAGTCTCTNCTCACGNCCGGAAACNTCGAACGNCTNGGAAGNCCCGCAGCGGCCAGAGTNGCCCTCGATCTCGCGACCTACGAAGCGATGGCCGGTCGAGCGGATGACAGCCTTGGTCATCTGACCCAGGCCGTGACGCTCGACCCGACCTTCCCGGAGGCGATCGATCGCCTNGTGGGACTCGCCGAGGGGAATCTCGCGGATCCCGTCGACGANGCAGGGCTGCTCGCGACGGCGTTCACCGCCAATCCGACCGATGGCGTCACCGCTCGGTCGCTNGCGTCCCTCGCGTTGCAGCGGGGAGCGTACGAGGCCGCCATCTCCGTCTTTCCCTCCACGATCCGACTTTCGACGCAGGAGTCCTTCCTCCGCGATCTCACGCTCGATTATGCGATGGCGATGTGGGGCNCNGGGCGATCCGCCGAGGCGCTGAAGCTTCTCACCAGTCTCCAGACCGCCGAGCGAAACCGATGGGCACAAGCCGTCAAGGCGAGTCAGGACGATGTCGACCAGGNCAAGCGGGACGCCGCNTTCGCGGGCCCTGCGCCGGACGTGATGCTGCTCGCCACCGTCATCAAGCTCCAATCCGATCCTGATGCGTCGCGTTCGGCGTTGGTCTCGGCGTTGTTCACCTCCTTCGACTTCGCCATTCGACGCAACGAGATCGATCGACGACTGTGGCAGGAGCGATTCGAGGAGGCGAGCCTGGCTTCCGGATCGNGGCTCGACCCCGATGCCAACGCCCGGGCCGAACGGGAGTCCCGAAACGCGAACCTCCGATTCGACATGATCGGATCCGGCCTTCAGGCCGACGAAGCCTGGGCTCGGGCCTGGTTCGGCTGGAAGCCCGAACCGCCCGCCGACGAGCTGGAGGCCCCCCGGCCGACGCTCGAGCAGTTGATCGAGTCCGCCACGACGCCGGTGGGCGAGGGCGACGAGGGAGGCTGGCAGGCGCTCACGGAATCGCAGGCGGTCGTGATCCGGGGCTGGATGGCGATCTCCGACGAGGACTACGAGACGGCGCGGGCGTTGCTCGAGCCGGATCAGGCGATCTCCGTCTACGCCGCCGCGGGTATCGCGCTCGTCAACGAACTCGAGGGACGGGTCAAGGAAGCGGCGACGGGGTATCGAGACGTCTATTACGGTCGTCCCGGCGAGCTGGTCGGACTGTGGTGCCGCGGCCGGTTGGGACGCATTCTCGGCCTCGACACCGTTCCCGAGCCCCCCACCGCGGCACCGCTCGCCACTCGAATCAAGGAGACGCTGCCCGCCGCGGTCGCCGCCGCCTTGCGCGACGATGCGAACGGTGCGATCGCGATCGAGGTCTCGCCGCGGACCGCGCGATTCGAACCCTTCGATCCGGTGCTGGTCGACGTCAAGATCACCAACATGACCGGGCTCGATCTCGCCATCGAGGAGGGCGGGCCGATCGATCCGAGGCTCGCGCTCCTCCCGATTCGCGTCACGGTCCCCGGACTGGAGTCGCTCTCGAGCGGCCGCCAGTTGATCCGCTCCCTTCACCGTCGGCTGAACATTCCGGCCCAGGGATCCTTCACCTGCACCTACGACCTCTCCGCCACCTGGATGGCGGAGCTCTTCGATCGGGCGGCGGTCAAGGGTGGGGGACTGGCGATTCGCGCTGCGAACAACTACCGGCCGCGATCCGAGGTCGCCGTCGACTCGCGGATCTTCGGTCGAGAGGCGAATTCCGTCGACTTCTTCATCCGCAGGCAGCGAGCCATGCCGTCCTTCGGCGATGGCGAGATCGATCCCCAGAAGGTCGCCGCCGCGTATCGGTCGATCGAGTCGGTGGAGGATCTCAAGTCGGTCGCGGTCGGGTTCGACGAGATCCTCCGCATCTACATCTCGGAGCGATCGAACATCCGCCCCGAACTGTTCGCGACGTTCCTCGATCCGCTCGTCGAGGGCTTCGGGAAACTCCCGCCCGCCGCACAGGCCTGGTTCCTCGGCGTGCTCACGAACAACGAGACCGGCGCGCGTTCCACGATCGCGGTGCTGGAGCCGCTTCTCGAAGTCGCGGTGGACAGCCGGGATCCGCGTGTGCTTCTGATGCTGATGACGCGTTTCTCGAATTCGCCGTCATCGCGTGCGATCACCATCTCGGCGGGAATGGGCGATCCCGCGCTCGAGCGTGCCGCGGAATCCGTCCGCAATTCGATCATCACGACCGAAGCCCGAAACGAGCAGGAGCTCCAACTCGGGGGAGGCTCCTGAGCGGGTCTTCGCGGCACGCGGCGCGGGTCAGTCCTCGACGCGGCTCTTGACGTTGTCCAGGACGTTCATGAAGTTGATGTAGGCGTCGTACGGACTGTCGTACGGGCTGAAGTACTTGTGGACGTCGCCGTCCGACCAGAACTTGGTGCACATGTAGTACAGGTGGTCGCTGGTGGTGAGCTTCCGCCAGTCCTCGAGAACGAAGCGATCGCTCTCGTTCCCCGCNCGAGGATTCCCGTCGCGTTCGTAGACGGCATCCCGGATCGAGTAGAGCTCTTCGACCGCGTTGTCCTGGAGGGGGTTGCCGAGCCAGGCCGACAGGTCCCGCTCGGTGTCCGCCCACGAGATCCAGTTCGGTGCCGCGTACTCTCCGACCGGCTNGTGACAGTCGAGCACCTGTGACGGCGTCAGGAAGTCGTTCTGTCCCGGATTGACGTCGAAGATCTTCTCGGGGAGGGCGTCGAGGAACTCGAAGATCCCGGTGTCGGCCCACTGGTGTTCGCCGAGGGTCTCGTAGTCCATGAAGAGATTGCAGATGTAGNCGTCGCCGTTGATGTCG
>NYVS01000054.1 GCA_002684755.1 Phycisphaerae bacterium | reverse complement strand
GGATGGCCGGCGCCCTGCCTGGAGGGCGTCAGCTGGTTTCTGATGCGGGCGACGAGTCCTCCGTCCTCACCGGAGATGGTCGACGAGGGACTGGTGCCGATCGAGTTCGAGCGTGGAGCCCGCTTCATTCCGATCCGGCCGATCATGGGTGGACTGATCCTCGACTCGATCGTGATGGCGGCGATCCTCGGAGGCATGGGCCGGGTGCCCGCCGCCGCGCGGTGGGGGCGCGGTCGTCTGAGACGTCGGACGGGCCGTTGTCCGGCCTGCGGCTATCCGGGGCTCCGGATCCGATGCCCCGAGTGCGGGTTCCACGGGAACGAACCCCGGGGGGCGTGTTGACCTCGTGCCGGTGACCGGGGACCATCGGACTCCGAACCGCCGCACGCCGAGCCGTGCCTCCGTCCTCCCACGACAGGCCGAGACCATGCCGACCTTCAAGGCCCCCAAGGGCACGCGCGACTTCTACCCCGAGGACATGGCGGTTCGCCGTCACATCGAAGCGGCCTGGCGCGGTGCTTCGATCCGACACGGTTTCGAGGAGATCGAAGGGCCCACCTTCGAGCACCTCGGTCTGTACACCGTGAAGAGCGGTGACGGCATCGTGAGCGAACTCTTCTCGTTCCGCCGGTCGGGTGGCACCGACGACTACGCCCTTCGCCCCGAGTTCACGCCGACCCTGGCAAGGATGGTCGCGGCCCGTGGCGGCAGCCTGCCCCGACCGGTCAAGTGGTTCGCGCTCCCGTCCCACTTCCGGGCGGAACGCCCGCAACGCGGAAGACTCCGTGAGTTCTTCCAGTGGAACGTGGACATGCTCGGCCTCGACGATCCGTCCGCCGATGCGGAGGTCCTTTCGACGGGGCTGACGGCGCTCGACGGTCTCGGGCTTCGCCCCGACGTCGCGACGGTTCGACTGAGCCACCGGGACGCGGTCGCGTCGGCGCTCGAGGCGCTCGGGGTCGGACGTGATTCGATGCACGCGGCGTTCCAGCTGCTCGACCGCCGAGACAAGCTCCCGCCCGAGGACTTTGCGAAGAAGGCCGGCGATCTCGGGCTCGATGCGGACGGACTCGCGGCGTTCGACCGGCTCGCCCGGATTCGGAGACCGATCACGGTCGATCTCGCGGAGATCGCCGCCGAGACCGGGGTGCCGGTCGCGGCGTTCGAACCGATGGTCGCGCTGCGCGAAGCGCTCGAGGATGCGGGCGTCTCGGACTGGTGCGAGTGGGATCTCGGCATCGTTCGCGGGCTCGCCTACTACACGGGCACCGTCTTCGAGGTCCACGAGACCGGCGGTGGAGAACGCGCGATCGCCGGTGGCGGGCGGTACGACGGACTGGTGGAGCTGATGGGCGGTCCTCCGACCAGTGCGGTCGGATTCGGCATGGGTGACGTGGTGCTGGGGCTCGTGCTGCGGGACCGCGGCCTGCTCGAAGGCATCGAGCCGCCTCGTCCGTCGATCTTCGTCCTGGTGGCCGACGATGCGGCGGAACGTCCGGCGGCTCGGATCCTCGCGTCGCTTCGGCATGCCGGCGTCCATGCGCGTCGGAGCTATCGCGCCACGCGCAACGTCGGGAAACTGATGTCGGAGGCGAGTCGAGCCGGTGCCGGTCATGCGGTGATCGTGGGACGGGAACTCGAGGACGGGCAGGTGGTGGTCAAGGATCTTCGAGGCGGAGGCCAGGAGTCCGTCCCGGTCGAATCGCTGGTCACGATGTTCACGGATGGAGACGTCGGATGATCACCACGTGCATCATCGGGACCCTGCTCGTCGGTCTCGCGACGTCGGCGTACCAGCAGTCGGGGCCGCCCTCCGCGCGGTCGGGTGAGGATCTCGTCACGCAACCGGCGATCGATGCGAACGACGACGACTCGAACGACGGTGTACGAAGTCCNCNGGCGGTGGCATCGCGCACCGGAGTGACCGCCGTGCTGTCGACGCTCGATGCGCCGCCTCCCGGATTCGACGGCAAGTCCAGGATCCTCCTGATCCCCGGTCTCGGCCTGAAGGGGTGGCGCGGCGTGAAGGTGGCGGAGGACCTCGANGGATGGCGGGTCGACGAGAAGGGGAACCTGCTCGCGGGACCGCGCGACATCGAGACCGCCGGATCCTATCGGGACTTCCAACTCCACTTCGAGTACTCGCTTCCCCGGACGCCCGGGCGGATCGGCGTGCATGCGGCCGCCNCCCGGATCCGTCTTCATGATCGGTATCGACTCGAGTTTCGCAACGACTACGGCCGGCCGGCCCGATCGTCGGGGACCGGATCGGTGCTGGAGCACGCCACGCCGGTGGTCAATGCGGCGCTTCCGGCGCCGGGATGGCANCCGGTCGACGTCTACTTTCGGGGGCCCCGCATCGAGGACGGCGTGGTCACGGAGCCGGCTCGAATCACCATGATGGTGAACGGCGTGATGGTCCAGAACAACGTGTCGCTGGAGCGCGACGACGACGAGGAGACGCCTTCGTCCGAATCGAGTCGCATCGTCTTCGAGGGTTGTGACCTGCCGGTCTACTTCCGGAACATCTGGATCCGACCGTCGTGATCGATTCAACCCACTGTCTCATCGTCGTCGCCACCGATCGCGAGGCTGCGCCGTTTCGCGAAGCCGGCCTTCGAACCGTGGTGTCGGGCGTCGGCCGGGTGAACGCGGCGATCGCGACGACGCTCGCGATCCAGGGCTTCGAATCACCTCCGCTCGTGATCGCCTCCGGCATCGCGGGCGCGCTGCCCGGAGTCGATGTGATGNCGATCGGGGGTGTCGTGATCGGCGACCGCGCGATCGCCGCGGACGAGGGCATCCGCACGCCGACGGGATTCCAGTCGATCGCGGAGATGGGGTTTCCACTGGCGGGATTCATGGACGGAGATGCCGTCAACGCGGACGCCGGCCTCGTCCGACACCTCGCGTCACGACTGCCGGATGGAGTCGTCGGCCCGATCGCCACGGTCGGGACCTGTTCCGGCACCGACGCCGCCGCGGCCGAGCTGGCGACGCGGACGGGGGCGATCGCGGAGGCGATGGAGGGGGTGGGGGTGCTGCAGGCGGCTGGACTGCTGGGAGCACGTGCCGTGGAGGTCCGAGTGATCTCCAACGGGACGGGCGACCGCCCGGGGCAGGTCTGGGACCTCGGCAAGGCGTTCTCGACCCTCGTGACGGTGGCGGAGGCGATCGCCTCGGACTGATCGGCCTGCTTGAGCCGCTCGGACTGCTCGGTTCCCGGACCCTGCGGCACAGGTCGGATCACCGACCTCACTCCACTCGGCGTGTTCCATCAACCGTTCGGGCNCTGCTCAACAGGCCGCCCGGAAGGGCCGATGCCANTTCTGGCTCGTGGATGTTCCTCCACGTTCCTGGAGATGCATCACATGCGCATTCGGAGGATGTTTTCGAAGACGGTCTCACCGGTGGTCGCCGATTTCGGTGCCGCGTCGGTGAAGCTGCTTCAGGTCGCCGACGGCGACGTTCCCTCGATCGTGGCCGCGGCCGAGATCGAGATCCCGGACGAGGCTCGGGGCAACGTCGATCGTCGCTTCGCGTTCCTCGCCGAGGAACTCCCGGGCGTCCTTCGTCAGCATTCGTTCGAAGGCAAGCGGGTGATCTGTTCACCCGCGAGCTCCCACTTCATCGTTCAACAGACCAGGANCGACGAGTCCAGTCCGCTCTCCGCCGACGANCAGGTCGCGGCGGAGGTGGCGGGGCGGATGAACTGCCTTCCCAAGGCCGTCGTCGCACGGTCCTTNCCGATTCCCGGAAGTGAACGGGANCGCGTGGTCCTCGCGATCGCGCGTGACGACGTGATGCGTCACGTCGACCTCTTCAAGCGGTGCCGCCACGACCTCGTGGCGGTCCAGCCCGACCAGGTCCCGATGCTNCACGCCTTCGATCATCTNCACCGACGCGACGAGGATCGCTCCGTCAGCACGATGTACGTCGACGCCGGCTGGGGCGCCGTGAAGGTGGCGGTCGCTCGAGGCGGCGAGCTCGTCTTCGCCCGGATCATCCACGTCGGTGGTCGTCAGTTCGACGAGATCGCCGCGACCGCCTGGGGTTGCACCACCACCGACGCCCGTGTGCGTCGCCGGCAGGTCGAGGCGACGACCGTCGCTCCGCGACCGATCGCCGCACCCGCGACGAACGATCCCGNAGCCGGTTCGGTCATGCTCCGGGCCGGCATGGCGAAGGCCGACGCCGACCGGAATCGCACCGAATTCGATCAGGCGCCCGCGGCCGCGCTCGCCGAGGATCGCCGCACGGGCGAGCCGGCACCGACGCTCGCCGGCGTGAACACCGCCTGCCCGCAGCCGGACTTCATCGAAGTGCACGAGACCATCGCGGACGAACTCTCGATGTGCGCCCGGTACGCGCAGGCGTCGTTGGGCGGCCCGATCGACCGGATGGTGATGCTGGGAGGCGAATCGCACAGTCGACGCTTCGCAGGCCACCTCGCGCGTCGACTCGGGATCAAGACGAGCGTGGGTGACCCCGTTCGCAGACTGCTGGACCAGACGCCGACCGGAGTCGGCCCGCTCGAGCCCGGTCGGGAACATCCCGAATGGGTCGTCGCGTGCGGATTGTGCGCCATGGGAGCCGCCGCCTGATCGGCTGGAGACGTCATGACTGAGAACAAGGACTTCAATTCCGGTTTCCTTCCCGACGACTACGTCGCGAAACGGGCGGAGCGACGCATGACCGTGCTCGCGGTCACGCTCTTCGTGCTCGTGATGTTCGGGGTGACGACCGCCTTCGTGGTGACCCAGCGGAACTGGACCGGCGTCCGCTCGGCGCGGGCCGCGGTCAACCAGCGTTTCGTCGCGGCCGCCGACCGGATCGCCGAGATGGACGCCTACGAGATGCGGGTCAGTCGCATGGTCGACAAGGCCCACGTCGCGGTCGGTCTCGTGGACACCGTGCCGCGTTCCAACCTGCTTGCGGAACTCGTCCGGCAGATGCCCGCCGAGCTCAGTCTGATGCGGGTGGGGCTCGAAACCGACGAGATCAAGCCCGCGAGGCCGAAGCCCTCCGCGGTGGCGACCCTGGGGTCGGGCCGGAAGCAGCGTTCGACCGACGCGGATGCGGTGGCGGACGAGATCCGTCCCGAGCCGCGGCGATGGGCGTCCCGGGTGACGCTCGAAGGACTCGCGCCGTCGCTCGACGAGGTCTCGCGATTCATCGACGCGTTGGTGAAGGTCGAGATCTTCCGTCGAGTCAGACTCGACCACACCCAGGAGAAGGAGATCGACGGTCGCCCGATGCGGGAGTACCGGATCCTCTTCGAAATCGACCCCGAGGCCGACATTCGCGAGACCCGGAGCGTCGCGGGCGTGGTGTCCGCCGAGATGGAGGATGGACGATGAAGCTTGGCATCCGTGAAATGATCTTCCTGCTGGTGCTCGCCGCGATTCCCGTGGCCGCGTGGTTCTTCGTGTTCGAACCTCGCAATCAGGACATCGAACAGTCTCGCCGCGAGATCGCCCAGATGGAGACGACGCTGGTTCGTCTGGACCAGCTGACCGACGAGGTCGGCGACGTCCGCACCGCGATCGACGAGGCCGAACTGCGGCTCGCCGATTTTCGCCGGAACATCCCCGACGCCAACGAAGTCGACGACATGCTCGCCGAGATCCACCGGATCGGAGAGCGAAACGCGCTCGGCATCTCGTCGATCCGGGCCCTGAACCGGACCGAGACCCAGGGATACGCGGAGATTCCGCTGTCGCTGGAGATCGATGGGAGTTTTCGCGGCCTCTACCGCTTCCTCATCGACCTCGAGCGGCTCCCCCGGATCACGCGGGTCCGGGACCTGAAGCTCGAGCGGAATCTGGTCGAGTCCCGTGGCCGGGGCGACGACGACGACACGCCCGCAGGGCAGATCGACGCGTCGATGACCGTGGTCATCTACTGCGAAGGTGAACTGGAAGGTGACTCATGAGCGGACCGAACGACAAGCACGGCAGCGACCACGTCGATGATTCCATCGATGACCCCATGATCCGCGGCGGGACGGTCGACTTCTCGGTCGACGACGGATTCGCCGAAGCGGTGAAGAGCGGCACGGGTCGGCGTATCGACGCGGGCACGATGCTCTTCATCGGCGTGCTGCTGGCGTCCGCGGCCGGACTCTGGTCGATGCGATTCCTCGGACGAGGCGTCGCCGCCACCGGTGAGCCTGGAGATCGTGTCGCGGTCGGCAAGTGGATCGTCGACGCCGAGAAGGATGGTGCGGTCCTCGGACTCGAGGACCTTCGCGTCCTGGAGCGGCTCGACAAGGATCGGCTCAACGATCTTCAGGTGCCGACCGAGGACCTCAAGGACGACGAGCCCTTCCGGTACTGGGGAGAGATCGACACGGCGGCGGTGGAGATGGCTTCGGTCGACGAGCGGCCGGTGAACACCATCGACCAGATCAAGGACGCCTTCGACGAGACGATCGACGAGATCGGATCGATGATGAACGTGAGTGCGATCCTCGCCCCCGACTCGCCGCGGGCCCAGGCGGTCCTCAACGGCCATCGAATCATGGTGGGGGACGTCTTCGACGTTCCGCACGAGGGCGAGGAGTATGGTTTCGAGGTCGAACGGATCGGCCACGACGGCGTGGTCTTCGTGTCCCGTCTCTCGGAGCCCAGGCACGCCCGGCGCATCGAAGTCGGCGTGAAGCGCAACTTCTGATCGACCGACCATCGCGCGGATTTCGGGGATTCGGGACGGCCCGGACTGGAGACGACGTGGGACGATTCGACATCGAACGACTGCTGCGAGATCTCGGGGAACCTTCCGCCGACGCACCCAAGGAACCGGCCGCCGGCGGCGAGCGTGTCCCTGATGCCGTCGGGGAAGCCTCGCTCGTCCGACCCGAAACGTCCTCGGTGACGCCGGCGCAGCCCGCTCCGGATCCCAAGGCGACCGCGATCGACGTGCGTCCGCCGGACTTCAACACGGGGGCCGGCCTCGATGCCGAGATCGATCCTGCGATGGCGATCGAACATGATCGGGTGCGGCCCACCCGTCCCGACGACGCGCTGCGCGATCTCTTCGTGCCGGACCGCGATTCCACCACGGGCAACGGCGACCTGATCGATCTTCTCCATGGACGCGANCAGCTCGACGGCGGGAGTCGCGACACCGCGCGTCGTCTTCAGGCCCAGACGCCGGATCGTTCGATCGCCTCGATCCTGCTCGAGATGGAGATCGACGAATCGATCGTGCAGCGGGGCGTCGCGGAGATCGCGAGAATCGATTTCGCCAGGGTCGACGTCGACACCATCGATGCCGCCCAGATGAAGCGGCTGGGGGTCGACTACTGTCTCGAGCATCGAGTCATTCCGCTTCGAACCGAAGGCACCCGCACGGTGATCGGCACCACGAGTCCCGACGACGTCTTCCTGCTCGACGAGTTGAAGCGGCGACTCGGGGTCTCGGTCGTCAAGCACGTCCTGGTCTGCGGTGGAGAGGTCGTCGACGCGATTCGAACGATCGAAGGTGGTGACGACCAGCCCAGCACCGACATCGAGGCGATTCTCGCGGACGTCGAAGAGGACGACGTCGAGTTCGAGAAGACCGAGGAGTCCGAGACCGATCTCGAACTCGAGGCGGAGAGCTCACCCGTCGTCCGCTACGTGAACCACATCATCCAGACCGCGTTGCAGGAAGGCGCTTCGGACATCCACATCGAGCCCGGAGAAAAGCACCTGAAGGTGCGACTCCGGATCGACGGAATCCTCTACGAGGCGATGACGCCCCCGAAGAAGATGCACGCGGCGCTGACCAGTCGCCTGAAGATCATGGCGAACCTCGACATCGCCGAGCGCCGACTGCCGCAGGACGGCCGGATCCGCGCCACGGTGATGAACCGCCGGCTCGATCTTCGACTCTCGACGGTTCCCACCGCCAACGGCGAGAAGACCGTGATGAGAATCCTCGACGACCAGGCCATCCAGGTCTCGCTCGACGATCTCGGCTTCAGCGAGGACACGCTCACGCTCTGGAAGAGCCAGATCGATCAACCGCACGGGATCATCCTGGTCACCGGCCCGACCGGTTCCGGCAAGACGACCACGCTGTATTCGTCGCTCCGTCAGATGGACATGAAGCGGTTGAACATCTCGACCGTCGAAGATCCGGTGGAATACAACCTCCCCGGGGTCACCCAGATCCAGACCCACGCGATGATCGACATGACCTTCGCGCGAGCCCTCAAGGCCCTGCTGCGGCAGGATCCCGACGTGGTGATGGTCGGTGAGATCCGGGACCACGAGACCGCGTCGATCGCGGTCCAGGCGGCGCTGACGGGTCACCTCGTGCTTTCGACCCTTCACACCAACGATGCACCGAGCTCGGTCACCCGGCTCGTCAACATCGGGGTGGAGCCCTTCCTCGTGGGCGCCGCGTTGAACGGGGTGCTCGCCCAGCGACTGGTCCGCCGGATCTGCCCTTCCTGCGTCGAGGACATGCCGGTTCCCGAAGAGATGCGGGACTTCCTCGTGGTCCACGGAATCGACGGCGCGACGCTTCCTCAGGGACGCGGGTGCGAGGCCTGTCGCAACAGTGGCTATTCCGGTCGACTGGGGCTCTACGAACTGCTGGTCTTCGACGACCACCTTCGCGATCTGATCGCCGCCAGTCCGAACGTGACCGAGTTCCGCCGAATCTGCTGCGAGCGTGGCATGGTCTCGCTTCGCGAAGATGGATTCCGGAAGGTGATCGAGGGACGGACGACGGTGGAGGAGGTCCTTCGGGTCACCGAAGCGACGATCTGATCCGGTCGATCCCCGCGTCTCAGATGAACGCGGCGACGCTGAGCTGGATCCAGATCGCGATCGCGAAACCGATCTTGACGACGGTTCCCGCCACCCTTCCCGCGGCGGCACCCGTCGCCGGCTTGATGGTGTCGCGAAACGCCGCCCCCTCGCGGGTGAGCTCTCCGACGAGGGCCCCGCCACCGGCGCCGAGTGCGGCGCCCACCAGGGTGCCCACGAGCGGGATGGGAATCACGAACGTACCGACGATGCCGCCCACGAAGCCNCCGACCAGTGCGCCGACGGTGCCTCGACGACTGGCCCCTCCCGCCTTGGCGCCGGCGGCGCCCGCGAGGAACTCGATGATCTCGGCGGCGGCGGCGAGCAGNAGGGCGATCGCGAAGGCGACCCACCCGAACGTCGGNTCCGNATCACCCTTCCANAGCAGNTCGACGACGTCGATCAGGGCCGCGAAGGCGATGATCAGCCANGTGCCGGGGAGTCCGAGTGCGGCGACCGCGGCGAAGATCGCTGAAATCAGGGTGAAGACGATTCCAATCAGAATGGTCATTCGGCCGGTCCTCCAAGGGCTTCGGAAGCGGATCCTGCGACCCGGGTGAGGCGGAGATGGTTCGCAGCGATCGGTTCGAACCGGTAGGTCATCGAAACGGTTGATTGGGACCATCGAACGGTGGATTCCATCCCTCGATCGTTTCGTCCGACCGAACGCCGGATCTCCCCGATTCGAATCGGCGTCGCCGTGCCGAGCGGTGGGTTCAATTCGACGGTCCGCCGCTCGGGTCGCTCCACCCAGATGCCACGGTGATCCTCGATCCGTTCGAGTTCCGTGCTCTCCCCGATCCCGAGGCGATCGGGCCTTCGGCG
>NYVS01000053.1 GCA_002684755.1 Phycisphaerae bacterium | reverse complement strand
CCGATTCCGACGAATGATCGGCGCCGACCGGATCGCGATCTGGTCGGACGTCCGCAAGAAGCACGCCGCCCACGCCCTCACCGCCGATCTCTCCATCGCGGATCTCGTCTCCGGCACGCACTTCGCCGGCGCGGATGCCGTGATCATCACCGGTGCCCACACCGGTGATGCCGCGTCCACCGCCGACATCGAGGAAGCCGCGGCGGCCTCGCCCCTCCCGGTGATGGTCGGCAGCGGCGTCGACGCGACATCCCTGCCGGGGTTGCTTCGCGTGGCGCNCGGCGTGATCGTCGGCTCGGCGCTCAAGGTCGACGGTCGATGGGACAACGAACTCGATCCCGACCGAATCGCCCGGATCATCGAAGCCCGGCATGCCGAATGACCGGGGCGATCNGGTCGATCGCGGGAGCCATCCGAAACACGTTCTGGTCGGCGACGACCTGGTGCTCGCCTGTCTCGACGGAACCGTCGTCTCCCCCGAGATCGACGGTCCGTTCCCGATCCTTCCCGGGACGATGCTGGCACTCGCCCTCGAATCCGCCCGGTCGGCCGGCATCCCGGTCGAATGTCGGCCGNTTTCGGTTCCTGAACTCCACGAGGCCGACGAAATCGCCATCACCTCCACCCGGCGGATTCTCCACTCGATCACCGCGATCGACGGTCGACCCCTCCGCGGTGGTCCGGTGTTCGGCCACCTGTTCGATAGGATGGTCGCCTCGATCGCGTCGGCGATCGCCGGCGAGCCCACCGCGGCCGCTCGCTGAGATCGCTTCATCGCGTCCGCCGCACCGCCCTCCCCACGGATCGCCCGATGTCCACCGCCTTCGCCGTCTCGATCGGCAACACCCGCACCCAGGTCGGACGCCTTCTGGACGGCCGGATCGAGGAGTGGGCCAGCGTCTCCTCCGACACGCCCAAGAACGCCCTCGAACGGCTCACCGACTGGTCGCGTGACGTCGCCAAGGAGGACCTCGTCGTCCTGCTCGCGTCGGTTCGGACGGACACCGCCCAGGCGATGCGATCCCTGGTCGTCGACCAGCTCGGCGCCGAGATCATCGAACTCGAAAAGGACTTTCCGGTGCCGATCGGCCGCGCCCTCGATCCGGAATCGATCGTCGGCGTCGATCGTCTGCTCACCGCCGCCGCGGCCTGGGACGAACTCAAGCAGGCGTGCATCGTGGTGGATGCCGGCACCGCGGTCACCGTGGACTTCATCGACGGCGAAGGCGTGTTCCAGGGGGGCGCGATCATGCCGGGCGTGCGGATGATGCTCGACACCCTGACGCGATCCGCCGACCTGCTGCCCGCGATCGAATACGAAAAGCCGACCGGCGAGCCCTACGGCCGCAACACCACCGAGGCGATGATCCGCGGCGTGCACAACGCGGTGCACGGCGGCGTGTGGAAGCTGGTCGAGACCTACGCACTCTCCTACGGCGGCTTCCCGCTGGTCGTCGCGACCGGCGGCGATGCCGAGGCGATCTTCGACGGCGATGAACTGGTGAGCCGGCTCATTCCGGATCTCGCNCTTCGGGGATGCGCGGTCGCCTACCGGACCGCGAACGAAGACGCCGGCTCGTGAACCTCGATCCGGCGAGCCCGGAACGAGGCGTCCGTGCNTGGAGATCGTCGCCGCCCGGCCGGGGCGGCGTGGCGATCATCGATCTCGCCGCGGATTCGGAGGCACCGCTCGACGCGGTGATCACCGCGATCTCCGGGGACGCCGCAGGCCCCCCTTCGTCGCTCGCCCACCGCCGGATCGCCGAGGTCGACGACGGCATCGTCGCCCGGATCGACGCCACCCACGCCCAGTTGATGCCCCACGGCGGCCCCCTGATCGTCCGCCGGATCGCGGAGACGCTGCGAANNCTCGGCGTGACCTGGCTCGACGCGGCTCCCGCGGGCGTTCGCCCCGAAGCCGCGGAGGCCGTCGAAGTCGCGATGCTCGACGCCCTCGCGATCGCCGCCAGTCCGGCGGCGATTCCGCTCCTGCTCGCCCAGCCCGAGCGGCGTCGACGCGACGACTCCCCGTTCACG
This sequence comes from Phycisphaerae bacterium, assembly GCA_002684755.1. The sequence goes on along the minus strand of NYVS01000053.1, from coordinate 9,458 downwards.
GAACGAGAGCTCGAGGTCGGCCGACGGCTGGACCGCCTGAGGCGGCCGGTCACCATCGCCTGCATCGGCGCCCCCAATGCCGGGAAGAGTTCGCTGCTGAATGCGCTTCACAAGTCCGAGGCGGCGATCGTGTCTTCGCTCGCGGGGACGACTCGGGACCGGGTCTCCGCCTCCCTCGATCTCGACGGCGTCGTCGTCGAGTGGATCGACACCCCGGGGCTCCGGGACACGGACGACCCCATCGAGAACGCGGCGATCGCCGCGGCGATGGAGGCGATCCGGCATGCGGTGCTGGTGATCCACCTCGTGGCGCCCGATGTGGAGGACGCGGGCCTTCCCGCTTCGCTCGCGCCCGCCGAAGGCGTGCTTCGAGTGCGGAGCAAGGCCGATCTGCTCGAGTCCGGAGCGGTTCCCGCGGCCGACGACGTGGTCGACCTTCGGATCAGCGCCGTCACCGGCGAGGGCATCGCCGAGTTCGCGCACGCGATCCGGAACCGCGTGGTCCGCGCCGACGACCTCGCCTTCGAAGGACGCTGGCCCTTCGACGCCTGAGTCGGAGCACGTCGTCGGGTCGGACTCAGAGCCCGACGGTGGCGTAGCCGGAGTCGACGTAGATGCACTGCCCGGTCATGCCGCTCGCGAGTCCGCTGAGCAGGAACGCGGCACAGTCGCCGACCTCGCGCCCCTCGATGTTCCGCTTGAGCGGCGCCTTCTGCTCGACCCAGTCGAGGATCTCGCCGAAGCCACCGACCGCCATCGCGCTCATGGTGCGAAGCGGACCGCCGGAGATGCAGTTGACCCGGACGTTCTTCTCGCCGAGTTCGAGCGCGAGATATCTCGTCGTGGCCTCGAGGGCCGCCTTCGCCACGCCCATGACGTTGTAGCCCGGGACCGCCTTCTCGGCGCCGTAGTAGCTGAGGGCGATCATCGAGCCGCCTTCGGTCATGAGCGGCGCCGCGTGATTGGCCATCGCGGCGTAGGTGTAGGCGGAGATGTCCATCGCCTGCGTGAACACCTCGCGGGGCGTCGACGCGAACTTGCCCGGCTGGAGCCAGTCCTTGTCCGCGTACGCGATCGAGTGCACCAGGAAGTCGATCTTGCCGAACTCCTCGCCGATCTCCTTGAAGACGGATTCGATGTCCTCGTCGCTTGCGGCGTTGAGCGGCCGGAGCCAGGGATCCTCGATGCCGAGCGCGTCGATCGAACGACGGACCCGACGCTCCATCTTGTCACCCGGAAGATGGGTGAAGAGACATTCTGCGCCTTCGCGATGGAGGCTCTCGGCGATCGAGTAGGCGAAGCTTCGCTCGTTCGCGATGCCCACGATCAGTCCACGCTTGCCATCCATGAATCCCATGATTCGGTTCCTCGCTTCGGTGGGGGCTCCCGCCGTCGGCGACTCGATGCCACCGGGACGCGGGTGGGACAAGGTACCCCGGAACGCGGCCGACGGGGGCTTCCGGGGACCATCCACGGGTTTCCGCGCCCCGTGGTCCCGCCTTCGCGCCGGCTTCGCTACACTTCTCCCCTTCCGTTCCTCGGAACGGGCGATGAGCGCGCGTAGCTCAATTGGATAGAGCATCGGCCTTCGAAGCCGAGGGTTGGGGGTTCGAGTCCCTCCGCGCGTGCTGAAGAACGGGCCCGGTCACGATCATCGTGGCCGGGCCCGCTTCGTTTTTCCGGTTTCGTTTCCGGGATCCGCTCGCTCGATCCCGTGTCGCCCGAGGCTCAGGCCTCGCTCGACCCCGCCTCGTCCGCGGTCCGGTGCAGCCGGCCATCGGCCCACCCGAGTTCCAATCCCGCCCGACCGGCGAGGAACGCCTCCAGCCAGGCCCCGGCGGCATCGTGTCGCCAGGTGTCGGACGCGAAGAGCGGCCCACTCGATTTTCCGTCCGCCCGATCCAGATACCAACGCGAGAGGTTCGCGCGGCTCGTGATCAGGTTGGGGGCGATGCCGTCGGCGAGACATCGAAGACTGAGGGCCGACCAGATCGCGTCGATGCGCATCCGCTCTTCGGCGTTCTCGTCCCGCGACCGCTGGTTCTCCAGTGGCCGCGGCGGGCCTTCCACGCCCTGTTTCACGGCGGCGAGAATGCGATCCGCGTGGTCCTCCACGTTGCGGCGGCCGATGTGACGGCATCGCTGCAGCCCCTCGCGGTCGACGGGCTGGATCTTCGAGATGTCCGCCACCGCCTCGTCGCTCATCGCGACGCGGTGCGGAAGGTCCTGCTCCCGGGCGAGCTCGTGCCGGAGTTCGACGATCGCTCGCAGCACCGTGGTGGCCTTGGGCTTGAGACGGGATCCGCGAACGATCTTCCGCATGTGCTTTTCAGGATCGAAGGTGCCGACGTGGCGGCGCCGCGACTCCTCGCACTCCCGCATCGCCCATCCGAGTCGGTCGTCCGATTCAAGCTGCGTCCGCATCCGGTCCCAGACCAGGGGCAGGAAGCGAACGTCGTCCGCCGCGTAGCGGATCTGGCGGTCGGTCAACGGGCGAGCGTCCCAGTCCGTGAACGTGTGCCCCTTGGTCAGGGCATGGCCCGCGAACCGCTCGACCGCCTTGGCGAGCGAACTCGGCCACGGCATGTCGAGGAATCCGGCGCAGACCTGGGTGTCGACGATGCCCTGCGGCTCGACGTCGAGGGCCCGACGGGCCGGCTCGAGATCCTGGGCGCCATCGTGGACGAGGGTCTCGATCTCCGGATCCGCCACCAGCTCGAAGATCGGGGCGAGATCGTCGACCTTCAGCGGATCGATCAGCGCGAGCCGGCCGAGGCAGGCGACCTGGACGAGACAGATCCTCGGCAGGAACGTCTCCTCGCCGATGAACTCGGTGTCGTAGGCGAAACTCCCGCTCGCCCGGATGGCCGCGGCGAGCTCCACGAGCGATGCCTGGTCCTCGATGATCTCGGGTCGCCCCGTCACCACCAGCCGATGGTCCTCGATCTCCGCATGCTGGACGGACTGGGCCTCCGCCTCGGCGTGCATTTCAGCCCGCTTCCGCCGGCGGTAACTCGTCCGTCCGTCTGATTCGTTCTTGGCCATCTTCGTGGGTTCCGTCCCGTGCGACGCGGTGCCGGCACCACGCTTGAGATCCATCGCTCCTCGAAACACGACGCCGAGGGAGTCGAGGCGAGTGTAGCGATGAACCTCGGGGTAGGATCGAAGTCCGACCTCGTCGCAGATCGCTCCACCCGAAACCGTCCATGACAGAGACCACCATGCCACAGCCCATGACAGGCCCCATGCCCCACCCCGTGCAAGGCCGTCGATCCCCCTTCCAGCTCGCGTCGGCCCTCGCCTCGGTCGTGCTCGGTTTCACGCTGGCGACCTCCGCGAACCCGATGCCCGCCGCACCGACGGCACCCGACCTGCCGGGCCGCTCGGCCGCGACCTCGTCGGCGCCGTTCCGATTCCTGCTGGTGCCGATTCGCGGCACCATCGGGGTCGATGCCACCGCCGCCGGCGTCGAGACGTGCCTGGCCCTCGCGAAGAGCGAGGGATGGGACGGCGTGCTCCTCGAGTTCGATTCGACCCTCGGCCGGCTCGACGACGGACTCGCGATCGCGAACGCGATCCGGCTGGCGGCCGACGACCTTCGGACGATCGCCCTGATCCGCACCGCGGGCGGCGCGGCGATCCTGCCGCTGTTCGCCTGCGAGGAATGGCTGGTGCTCGACGAGATCGAGATCCAGGAACGGGACGACCGGGGAATCGTGGTGATGCGTCCCCTCGGATCCGACCGCCCCGCGATCCGCACCCTGCCGACGTGGGGCGGCGACGCGGAGACCGTCGCGTCGGAGTTGAGCGCCCTTCGGGTCGCGGGCCGCCGATCGATGCCCGCGACGATCTCCCGGAAATCGAGGGACGGACGCGCCGCCCTCCTCGACGCACTGGTCGACCCCACGCTCGCGCTCCGCGTCGAACCGGACGGCGTCCTTCGAACGATCGGCCCCGACGCGACTTCCACGGACGCGACGCCGGTCATCCGGACCGGCGAGCAGGGCCCGGGGATCCGTGCCGCCGAACTCGATGCGACCGGTCTCGCCGACGGCCTTTCGGTGGGACTCGATCCCCTGCGGATCGCGCTCGGCGTCGAAGCCGTCGAACCTCAGGCGGACACCGGCGTCGCCCTGATCGGATCCGACGCCGACGACCGGTTCGCCGGCCGCGGAGGACTCGCCCGCCAGGCGGACATGATCTTCACGGTCGTCGACGCGATCGGCTCGCTCACCGCGAGCCTTCCCTGGACCATCGAGCGTGCGAGACTCGCCGCACCTGATCGCCCCGACAGACGAAGTCGATATCCGATGTCCCTCGGTCGGGACGGCTGGGCGCTTTCCGAGGCGGGCCTGAAGAACTGGACCGTCGCGTGCGATCAGTGCATTCGTCGCTGGAACGGTGTGGCGAACACCACGCGGGAACTGCTCGCCCTCGAGGAGCGCGGCCGGACCCTGTTGGACGCCTACGTGGCGATGACGCCGGTGCCCGAGGACGTCGCCCGCCACGCCGGCGCAATCCGGGTCGCCCGAGCCACCCTCGCTCCCATGTCCGAACTCGTCCCCGAATGGCGACGCCTCGCGACGGCGGCGAAGGAGAACCTCGACCGCGTCGAGGCGATGAAGTCCTCGCCCCCGCGCATCGACCGTTGACCGGACGCCCGATCCGACGCGTCCCGCAAAACGTCACCGCCGACGCCCGGAGACGTCGGCGGTGGTCGTCCGGTCGAAGCGACCGGACGGGAGCAGGAATTCGTGAAGCGGTTCAGGCCGCTGCGAGCTGCCGGCAGAACGCGACCTCGTCGCCGTTCAACCAGTAGTCCCTGGACAGATCCAGCAGGTACCTGGCCACCATGCGCTGCTTGTCCGGCGACCATCGTTCCTCTTCGACGCCCGTCGCGAGTCGCTGCAACAGGCCCGTGATGCCCGACATTCCGAACGGAAGCTCCGGCGCGAGATCGGCGCCGTTGGAGAACGTTTGGTGCTCGTCGTACCGGTGGGAATCGTCGCTGGAATCGGGTCGTCGGGGTGTGGTGTTTTCGTCGTTCATGAGTGTGCCTCCCTTGTGTCCACCTGATACGAATCAGGCCGCACCGGAGTTCGTCATGAACCGCCCCGAACGGATTTTCGTTCGAATAACCGGGAATCAGGAGGTGGGAGACGGATGTCGATGGGGCATGTTCCCACCCCCGGTCCCTCCCGCGGGAACGTCCGATTTCAGTCCGCGTACCGAGCACGGACTTCTCGGAAGTCCTCGACGCATTCCATCAGGATCTCGACCAGCTCGGGATCGAAGTGCTTCCCGGATTCCTCACGGATCACCTCGAGCACCCGGTCCTCGGGCCATGACGCCTTGTACGCCCGAGCCGTCGAAAGCGCGTCGTAGACGTCGGCGAGCCCGACGATCCGCGCGAAGAGTGGAATCTCCGCCCCCGCCAGGCCAACGCGCGTCGGGGTCTCCGATGGTTCGAGCGCCGCGTCCGGCTCGATCGGCCCCGGATATCCCGTTCCATCCCATCGTTCGTGGTGATGGAGCGCGACCTCCCGCGCGACGTCGTCGAAGTCGGTCCGCATCCCCCGGAAGAGCCTGGCACCGATGACCGCGTGTCGCTGCATGTGCGCGAACTCCGCGTCGTCCAGTCGACCGGGCTTCTTGAGGATCGCGTCGGGGATGCCCACCTTGCCGACGTCGTGAAGCATCGCCGCGGTCCGAAGCCGGTCGCGGTTCTTCTCGCGTTCGACATCCGACACGCCGTGCCGAACCGCCCAGGCGTCGTAGAGGACCGTCGAATACCCCGCGACCCGCTGCACGTGGGTTCCGGTCTCGGTCGGATCACGGACTTCGGCCATCGCGATCATCCGCATGACCAGGGCCCGCGTCATGGCGGTCCGTTCGATCGCCACCGTCGCGAGGCCCGCGAAGTGCTCGATGATCTGCTGGTCCTCGTCGGTGAACGGGAGGCCTGCGTCCTCGCCCCCCGGATTCGCGAGCTGCAGGACGCCTCGAATCTTGCCGTCGCGGGTCCGCAGCGGGAGACTCAACAGCGCCTTGGTGCGATAGCCCGAGTCCAGATCACGCCCGGTGTCGTAGGAACAGTCCAGCTCCGGCGGGATCGAATAGGCATCCTCCACCCGGATCGCCCGCCCCGTCAGGGCGACCGTGCCAGCGACGCTCTCCAGACTGAGTGATCGACTCATCCGATGCGTGAAGAAGTGGTCGCCGCGGTTCTCCACCTTCTCGTTCTGGATGTGATTGCACTCCAACCGGTCGCCGGTGATCGTGTAGATCGCGCCGGCCTCCGCATCGCAGCACGTCCTCGCCTCCAGCAGGATGCGATCGAGCAGGAGTTCGAAGTCCTGGTATCGATTGAGATCGGCCCCGAGGGTGGTGATCGCCGCGAGCCGTTCCCGGTCCCGCTGCGCCCCGAGTTCGATGGATTCCTTTTCCGTCTCGATCTGCTCGTTGAGCCTCGCGATGTCGCGATTCGCCTCCTCGAGCCTGCGCCGGGCGCGGCGTTGCTCCAGCATCGCCCGCCGTCGTTCCACGTGAATCCGGATCCTGGCCAGGAGCTCCACAGCCTCCGGCATCTTCACGAGGTAGTCGTCCGCGCCCCGTTCGAACGCCTCGGCCTTGGTGGCCCCCTCCTCCCGGCTGGAGAGCACGATCACCGGCACATCGGCGAGCCCGGAAGTGCGTCGATAGGCGCGAAGGAGGTCGAATCCATCGACCTCCGGCATCACCAGGTCCTGAAGAATGACGTCCGGTTCGAACCGCCTCGCGGCTTCGACCGCGGCCGCGGGATCCTGCTCCGCCTCGAAGCAGAGTTCGGGTCGGTCCGCGAGCATCCGGCGCATGCCTTCGATGACGATCGCCTGATCGTCCACCAGCAGCACCTTGGTCACGTTGCCGTTCATGCGTCCGCCGACTCCCTCGTACCAGAATTCTAGCCGGAACCCGGGGGCCCCGAGATCCCAACGATCGTTTCGATTTCCGACGCTCCGACCGGCCTTGCTTCACGCACTGAAGTAGGCCGCATCCGGGTGATGCACCACGAGCGCGCTGGTCGACTGCTCGGGATCGATCTGCCAGTTCTCAGTGAGACGGCAGCCGATCCGCTCCGGTTCGAGCAGCTTGAAGAGCGTCTCCTGATCGGACATCTCCGGGCAGGCGGGATAGCCGAAGGAGTATCGGCACCCCTGGTAGTTCTGACCGAACAGTCGGCGGATGTCGGGATCATCGTGGTGCCCGATCCCGATCTCGGCCCGCATCCGCTTGTGCCACATCTCCGCGAGCCCCTCCGCGCACTCGACGCCGAAGCCATGGAGGTACAGGTAGTCGGCGTAGCGATCCGCCTCGAAAAGCGTCCGGGCCCGACGAGAGACCTCCTCGCCCATCGTGACGCAGTGGAAACCGACGACGTCCCGTTCGCCCGATTCGAGCGGTCGGAAGTAGTCGGCGAGACAGCGACGCTGCCGGGACGACTGACGAGGGAACGCGAACCGTGCGATCTCCCGATCGTGATCCTCCGCATCGAAGACGACCAGATCGTCGCCGTCGCCGTTGGCGGGCCACCATCCGTAGACCACCTTCGGGGCGAGGATCGGTTCCGCGCGGCACTCCGCCTTCAAACGCTCGAAGACCGGATCGGCGTGGGCCGCGAGGTGCGCCGCGTACTCATCGGCATCCATGGAACCCTTGCGAAGCCCCCACTGCCCCCGGTAGAGGGCGGTCCGGTTCACGTACGCGAAGACCTCCTCGATCGGAACCTCTTCGACGAGCCGGGAACCGAAGAACGGGACTGCGGGAAGTTCCGTGACGGCGGCGAGCGGCCGGGCCGCGACGAGGGTGTCGGTGTCGCCACGTTCCCGGGTCGCCTCCCGAGCGGCGGCGACCGTGGCCTCGGCGGCCTGTCGTTTCACGAGCCGTTCCGTGATCTCGCCGTCGAGCTCATCGAGCGCATCGTTGGAGATCCGATCACACACCCGAAGACCGTCGAAGGCGTCCTTGCCGTAGTAGAGCGGACCTTCGTAGATGTCCCGCAACCGCTTCTCGGCGTGGAATCGCGTGAGCGCCGCCCCGCCCAGGATCACCGGCACCGAGATGCCGAGTTCGTTGAACGCTCGGAGGTTCTGTTCCATGACCGTCACCGACTTCACGAGCAGGCCGCTCATCCCGATCGCGTCCGCCCGGGTCTCCCGCCAGGCGGCGACGATCTGCTCCACGGACTGCTTGATCCCGATGTTGTGGACGGTGTAGCCGTTGTTGGTGAGGATGATGTCGACGAGGTTCTTCCCGATGTCGTGGACGTCGCCGGAGACCGTGGCGAGCACGATGGATCCTCGCCCGACATCGCCTTCCACCTTGTCCATCAGCGGTTCGAGGCGGGCCACCGCCTTCTTCATCACCTCGGCGGACTGGAGCACGAAGGGAAGCTGCATCCGGCCGTCACCGAAGAGCTCGCCCACGATCTTCATCCCCGCCAGCAGGTGGTCGTTGATGATCTCCAGCGGCGCGAGATCGACCAGCGCCTCGTCCAACGTCTCCGCGAGCCCGTCGTCCTCGCCGTCGATGATGTGCCGTTGAAGCCGTTCCGGAACGGTCAAGGACTCCATGGAGACCCGCTCCTCGGTCTCGCCGTCCTCGGGAAAGAGCCCGATGAAGTGCAGCAGCGGATCGAAGTCCTCGGACATCCCTTCGGGGCGTTCCGCGCCACGGCGGTCGAAGATGAGCCACTCCGCGGCGGCCCACTTCTCCTCGTCGATCTTCGTCCGCGGAAGGATCTTCGACGCGTGCACGATCGCCGCGGTGAGCCCCCGGGCCCGCGCGTGATCGAGGAACACGGAATTCAGCACCGCCCGGGCCGGAGCCCGGAGACCGAAGGAGATGTTCGAGAGACCGAGCAGGATCCCGCACTTCGGAAAACGTTCCGCGATCAGCCGGATGCCCTCGAGCGTCTCGTGTCCGAGCGCCCGATCCTCCTCGACGCCGGTCGCGATCGTGAAGGTCAGTGGATCGAACAGGAGGTCGCACTCGTCGAGCCCCCACTTGCCCGTGAAGAGTTCGTGGATCCGCGTTGCGATCTCGAGCTTGCGATCCGCGGTCTTGGCCATGCCCGCCTGGGGATCCTCGTCGATGGTCAGGGCGACGCAGGCCGCGCCGTGCGCCTTCAGGAGCGGGCAGATCTCGTCGAGCCGTCGCTCGCCGTCCTCCAGGTTGATGGAGTTGACGACGCACTTGCCGCCCAGTCGCTTGAGTCCCGCCTCGATGGTCGGCGCCTCGGTGGAGTCGATCATGATCGGCGCGTTGAGACTCGTCGCGTATCGGCTGGCCACCTCGGCCATGTCGCGGGCACCGTCGCGTCCCACGAAGTCCACGCACACGTCGAGCAGGTGCGAGCCACCACGCAGTTCCTCGCGTCCCATCGACACCAGCGCGTCCCAGTCCTCCGCATCGAGCAG
>NYVS01000052.1 GCA_002684755.1 Phycisphaerae bacterium | reverse complement strand
ACGCGGGCGAGCCAGCGGGCACGGCCGGCCTTGCCGAGCACGACGTTGCCGTGATCGGGGTTGCCGAGGGCGCTGATGGTGGCCCGGCAGTCGACGGAGACCTGCCGGATTTCGCCGGAGGGCATCACGAGGGTCGCCCAGCGACCCTCCTTGTTGGTGAGCCTGGCGCCGACGCCGGCGGAACGGCAGAGCTTGCCGCCGCCCCCGGGCTGCATCTCGAGGCAGTGCACCGAAAGGCCGGTCGGAATGTGCTTCAGGGGCATGCAGTTGCCCGGCGAGGGCTCGATCGCGTCACCGCTGGAGAGCAGCACCGCGCCGTCGGTCACGTCGCGCGGGGCGAGGATGTACCGAAGGGTTCCGTCCTCGTAGCGGAGCAGGGCGATGTGGCAGGAGCGGTTGGGGTCGTATTCGATCCCGATCACCGTCGACGGCATGTCGTCCTTGCGACGCTTGAAATCGATCTTTCGGTAACGCCGCTTGTGACCGCCGCCACGGCCGAGGACCGTGATCTTGCCCTGGTTGTTCCGGGCCCCGGTCTTGTGGAGCGGCGCGAGAAGCGACTTCTCGGGCGTCTTCTTGGTCACCTCGACGTGGAGGTTGACCGACGCGTTGCGTCGTCCGGGGGTCGTCGGCTTGTAGACTCGAATGGCCATGGTGTAGATCCGTGTGCTGGTCGGCATCGACCCGAAGGGGTCGCCGATCCCGGTCAGATGAGTTCGATCCGATCCTCGGAGTGGAGCTTGACGATCGCCCGCTTGACCGCGGCGGAGGTGACCCGGCCGTAACGGAGGCGGCGGGTCTCACCCTTGCGGTTCTGGGTCGCGACCGATTCGACGCGGACCTTGTAGAGATCCTGNACNGCCNTGCGGATCATGTCCTTGGTCGCNCGGCGNTCGACTTCGAANGCGTANCGGTTGTTNTCTTCGCTGTCGATGGTCGCCTTNTCGGTGACCAGCGGGCGACGGATGACGTCGGTGGCGTGCATGTCAGGCGACCTCCTTGGTGGCGTCGTCGGTGGCGTCCTCGTTCGTCGGGAAGCAGGAGCCGTCGATGAACGACTCGAGCGANGCCCGTCCGATGACGAGGTACCGGTGGTTCAGCAGCTCGAACGCGTTGAGCTGGGCCACCCGGATGGTGTCCACGTTCTCGACGTTCCGAGCCGAAAGGGCGGCATGGCGGTTGGCCGGGTCGAGNGCGACCAGGCAGGTCCGGTCGATGCCGATCGCACCGAGGAACGCGACCATGTCGCGGGTCTTCGGGGCGTCCATCTCGATGTCGACGATGCACTTCACTTCGCCGTCGACGAGCTTCGCCAGCAGGGCGTTGCGGTTGGCGAGGCGTCGCATCTTCTTGGTCATCTTGGAGCGGAACGCGTCCCGGGTGCGGGTCTTCGCGAACGCCACGCCGCCGCCCTTGCGGACCACGGTCCGGGCCGCACCGGCGCGGGCGTTGCCCGTGCCCTTCTGGCGGTAGAGCTTGCGGGTCGAGCCGACGACCATGCCGCGGCTCTTCGTCCGGGCCGAGCCCTGACGCTGGTTGGTGTGGGTGGTGACGTACGCCTGCTTCAGGAGATCGAAGCGGATGGATCCACCGAGGACGGCGGGATCGATCTGCAGCGTGTCGACCTGCTTGCCGCTCTTGTCGAGGATCGGCAAGTCAATCTTCGAAATGTTCTCGACTTCGGTCATCATCGGTTCCTGTGAGTGCCGGAAACTACCGGCTTTCGCCTCGCCCTCCGGTCGCCTGTCATTGATGACGACGGGCAGGGGTCGACTCGGTTCCATCCACGATTGTCTTGANTCGTCGGTTCCGGACGCCTTGCGACGTGTCGGCCTCACGAATCCGGTCGGGCTTCATGCCCGACCGCGAATTCATCCCGCGGCCTGCTTGTGGGCCTTGGACTTGTAGAGCCGGACGGCCGGCCTCATGTACAGATCGCCGCCGTTGGGTCCCGGGACCGGGCCCTTCACGACGAGCAGGTTCTTCTCGGCATCGGCGTGGATCACGTCGAGGCTGCGAACGGTGACCCGCTCGTCGCCCATCTGACCCGACATCTTCTTGCCCTTCTTGATCTTCGGACCGGTACCGAGGTTCGTGGCGTGTCCGCCGATCGAACCGGGACGACGGTGGGCTCGCTTCACGCCGTGCGACGCTTCCTTGCCTCGGAAGTTGTGCCGCTTCATCGTTCCCTGGAAACCCTTGCCCTTGCTNGTTCCGACGACNTCGATGTACTTGACGCCTTCGAAGGCGGTGACGTCCAGCGTCTGGCCGGGTTCGAACGCGGCGGCTTCGTCGTCGCTCTCGCAACGGAACTCGCGGTGGACCCGCTTCGGTGCGGTGCCGGCCTTCGCGTCNTGCCCCATGCCGGACATCGCGGTGCGGCGGACGTTGGCGTCCTCGAAACCGAACTGGACCGCGGCGTAGCCGTCGGTCTCGACGGTCTTGACCTGCGTGACGACACACGGACCGGCGTCGATGATGGTCACCGGAATGTTGGTTCCGTCNTCGAGGAACCAGCGGGTCATGCCCACCTTGCGTCCCATGATTGCTGCCGACATCGGCGGTCTCCTGTGCTGCCCGCGGTCGCGGGTCGGGGGTCTGTCGCCAGGGGTCCTTCAGGACGTGGCGGGTGCTTGGAGGCGGGTGGTCGCGTCGTCGTGGACGACGGCGGTCCCCGCCGGAATCAGGCCTTGATCTTCACGAAGACACCGGCGGGAACGACGAGGCGGTTCAACGCCTCGACGGTGCGGTGGTTCGGTTCNGTGATGTCGATGATCCGCTTGTGGGTCCGGATCTCGAACTGCTCGCGNGACTTCTTGTCGACGAACGGNGAACGGTTGACGGTGTAGATCTCGCGNCGGGTCGGAAGCGGGACGGGTCCCGCGACACGGGCGCCGGTTCGCTTGGCGTGANCCACGATCTCACGAGCAGACGCNTCGAGCGCCTGGTGGTCGTAGGCTTCCATCCGGATTCGAATCTTGCNACCGGTCATATGCCGTTCACCGATCCATGAGAGGTACGCGAGTCGCGTGAGTGCCGAACGAGAGGAACACGAGTGGAGCCTTCGCAGGAAGGCACCGGGGAACAAAAGCCTGCGAACTCCAGTCCGGAACACGGAATGGCCGAAACAGGCGATCGCGCGAAAATCGGGCGCGAACGGCGGATGTTACAGATTCCCTCGTGCTTGTCAACCGATGGGCGGTTCCGATCGGTCGCTTCCCGCCCCTCACCGTCGTCCGGCGTACAATCTCGGATCGGTCATCAGGGCCCCTTCCGGGGGTCTCGAAGCCGAGCCCGGAGCGAAACCGTGACGATCAGACTTCGGCGGTGGGACTTGAACGCNCTCCGCGATTCCGCCTTTTCTTTCGTTTCCCCGTCGATGATGATCCTCTCCGTGATCATCGCCGGCCCGGCGACCGCCTTGTCGACCGAACCGATTGCTTCGGCGACCCCTGCGGCCCTGNGTGGACCGATAAAATCAACCCTTGGGCCTCAGGATGTCGGCCAGAGCGGACTCGATGCCGCGGCGATCGAGACCACTCCACCTCGGGAGGTGTTCCGATCGAACGTNCTCGGCTGCACGGTCGAGCTGCCGCCCGGCAGCCGGGCGATGCACAACAGCCTCGGCGATGCCTCGGTCCTCCGGGTGCTCGACGCCGAGCACGACCCCCCCGACTGGGTGACCACGATCCGGATCCTTCGCCCGCCCGCCGCGGCGGACGGCGGCTTCGGCGTCACCAAGCCCACCACGCCGACCATGCTCCTCGAGGCCTTCATCGCCGATTCGAAGGCGATCAACCCCGACCTCGTCTTCTCGAACCAGCGGACCGAAGAGACGCTGGCCGGCCTGCCCGCCGCGCGGGCCACCGCGGAATACCTGCACTCTTCGAAGCGGATCGCCCGGTACGACTGGTACTTCATCCAGACCGGACCCAACCGATTCCTCCTGGTCGAGTGCCTCGCGGATCGCGATCGATGGACCGGTGACATCTTCGATGCGCTGCTGGCTTCGCTGGTGGTCGAAGACGAATTCGAGCTCGCGGACCAGGCGCTTTCCAGGCAGGAGCGCGGCGCCGCCGTCTTCCGACGCGTCGACGAGCAGGCGCTTCGCGCCGTGGTCGCCCGGATGCCGGAGGAGATCTGGTACCGCATGCACGCCTTCGATGCCGACGGTCGCGACGTCGAGTTCGGGTACGCGGGCATCACCGCGATCGAGACCGGCCGCGAAAGCATGGGGACCACGACGCCGGTCGCCCGGGTCGGCGACGACACGGGCATGCTGGTCCGCATCCGGATGCGGCAGATCCCGCAGGAACCGAAGCGACCTTTCATCGACGTCGACCACCGCGCCTGGCTCTCCTGGGATCGCGAAGAGGAGATGTGGAGCGTGCGACTCACCGCACGCCAGGCGAACGCGGACCAGACCGCCTCGGAGTCGATCACCGGCTTCCGCCCGCGGCCGACCCCTTCGGAACCGCGTCGTCGACTCGAGATCCTGCAGCAGTCGCGGAACACGCTCGATCGCCAGATCGCGAGGCTGGAGCTTCCGATGGACCTCGAGCTCTTCCTCTCCGAGGCGGAGCGGCTCGTCCTGCCGACCCTCCTCGACGTCCTCGACGCCCCCGAGGGCACCTTCGGGATCTACGCGTGGAACGAGGATCGCGAGAGCATCACCCGACGCCTCGAATCGTGGGAACCCGACCAGGACGGCGGCGCCATGCTCGAGAGCCGCGCCTACGAGGATGGACGAGTCGCGACGCAGGAGATCGGTGCCGACGGGATCGTCTCGGTCCGGATCGCACCCACGGGTACCTCCGTCGGCGGCGTTCGCTGGACGCGGATGACCCCCGCCGCGATCCGCGACCTCTACGATCGCAAGGGCATCCGAGTCGAGGATTGAACGAAACGAAGAGGGCCACCCACCCCGCCCTGGCCCGTACCGCCCCGTTTATTGAATCAGGAAAGCCGTTCCCACCATGATCCACCCCCTTCCAACCCCACCACGCGTCCTCCTCGCCATCCCCGTGTACAACGAGGAGCGGTACGTCGACACGGTGCTCACGGAGGTCCGGAAGCGGGTCGAGGACATTCTCGTCATCGACGACGGCTCGACCGATCGCACCCCGATGCTGCTGTCGAAGCACCCGGTCGAGGTCATCCGGCACGCGACCAACCGCGGCTACGGCCGAAGCATGATGGACATGTTCCGCTGGGCCGCGGTCGATGGATTCGACTGGCTCGTCACGATGGACTGCGACGAGCAGCACGAACCCGCGGCGATCCCCGATTTTCTCGCCGCGATCGAACGCAACGACGCCGACGTCGTCTCGGGCAGCCGGTACTTCGATGCCGCAAGCCTCGTCGACGCCCCCCCACCGGACCGACGCCGCATCAACCACCTGCTGACCGAAGAGATCAACGAGCGACTGGGACTCCNGCTCACCGACGCGTTCTGCGGGTTCAAGGCGTACCGGGTCGCCCCGCTCGCGAAACTCGACCTCGACGTGGACGGCTACGACTTTCCGATGCAGTTCTGGGTCCAGGCGGTGGCGAACGGACTTCGAGTCGGCGAGCTTCCGGTGCGGCTGATCTACAACGATCCGACCCGCTCGTTCGGCGGCCCCCTCGACGACGCCGAAAACAGACTGGCCGTGTACCGCCGGACGTTCGAGCGGGAGATCTCCACCTGCCGTGACCGCCTTCCGGTCACCGCGGATCCCGCGGGCGCCGCAGGCTGACTCGGCGTGCGCGGTCCCGAACCACGACGAGACACGATGGTTCCTCGATGACCTGCGAACACACGCTTCAACCAGATGCCCGGAACTGGATCGCGGCGGTGCGGGCCGAACGCCCGGATCCGACCGGCTCGGTTCGGGCCGNGACCCGCGACGCCCTCCGACTCGACGCCGACGCACCGATCGTCGCCACCGGCCANCAGGCGTCGATCTGGCATCCGGGGATCCTCGCGAAGGATCTCACCCTCGCCGCGATGGCCGAGACCGACCCCGGACTGCAGACCCTTCACTTCATCGCGGACCACGATGCGGACGAGGGCGGTCTGATCACGCTCCCCAGCGGCGCAGGCTCGACGCTGCACCGACTGGACTGGAACCTGCTGCCTGCGGCGAACGGTCGCGGATCACGAGATCGCCCCGCCGGTCCGTGCGGTCTCCCGCCCACGGGCGACTTCCTGCCGAGCGTCGCGGCGGGAATCGACGCCATCCGCGTCGCCGTCGACGCCGCGAGCACGTCGGAGAACGCGGCGATGCAGCTCGGCGAGGCCGCGGCGGATCTCGCGGCACCGTGGACCGGGACGATTCCGAGGCGGTCGATGAGCCGTCTGCTCGAGACCCCCGTCGGCGCGTGGATCCTCGATCGACTCGCCACCGATCCGGAGGCGGCCGCCCTCGCCCACGACCGCGCGGTCGAGGCGCATCGGTGGAGCCGGGCCGCGACNCGTGGCGGTCGCCCGCCCCGCGGCGTNGCACGTNCNCTGGCNCGTGGCGCCACGCTNGAACTCCCGCTCTGGCGGACGACGCCCGAGGGACGCGTCCCCGTGCTGGCTGGGGAACCACTCGATCCCGCCACCCTCAGGCCACGAGCCCTGCTCGCCACCGCGATGGCGCGGCTCGCCGCGTGNGATGGATTCGTGCACGGGCTCGGCGGCGGNGTCTACGACGAGGCGATGGAGGGTTGGATTCGNGGCTGGCTCGGGCCGGAACACGCCGATGCACTCGCCCCCGTCTTCGTCGCGACCGCGACNTGTCGCCTCCCGCTCGACGCGCCGGCATTCGATCCCGAGGGGGACCCCACGCGACTGCATCGCCTTCGGAACGACCCCGACCTCGGNCGGGCGGGCTCGACGCTTCGAACCAGTCTTCTCGATGCGATCGCCNCCGCCCCCGCCGCCAGTCCGGCACGCCGCGCCGCCTTCCAGACGCTTCGACGCGCGATCGACGACGCTCGACGCTCGAACGCCGACGAACTCACGGCCGCCGCCGCCGCGGTGCGGACGCAGGCCGGGCGAAGGGCGGCGATGACGATCTCCACCGACCGGACCTGGGCGTTTCCGCTTCACGACACGAGAGATCTCGATGATCTTTCGTCGTCGATCCGCGGCGCGTTCGGTTGAGCGACCGGGCTCCGGCNGGCGGACTTCAGGATTCGAGGGGTCGACGTCGGTAGATCCGCACGCCGTCGAGCGCGTGGATCTGCTCGGTGAAGTCACCGGCGTCACGGCCGCGATCGGCCGCGTCGAGGGCGATCTGGGTCGCGGCGTCGAGNTCGTCGAGCCGGCTGCAGAACACCGCTTCCGGCGTCGCCGGCCGCNTGATCGCCCCNTATTCCGGGCGGTTGTGATGACTGGCGATCACGTGCTGGATCGCGAGCTTCGCATCGGGCGTGAGCGGCGGACCGCCGGCGACCCGCACCTTGGCGGAATAGGTCTCCAGCATCACGACACCGTCCATCAGGTGACCGAGGAGGTTGCCGCGGCGGGTGTACTCGAATCGATCCAGATCGAACTCGAGCACCTTGCCGGAGTCGTGGAGGAACAGGCCCACCAGGACGACGTCGCGATCCAGTTCCGGATAGTTCCCGAGGATGGCGTTCGCCGCCACCAGCAGCTGCAGCGTGTGTTCGAGCAGACCACCGAGATAGGCGTGGTGGATCGAGATCGCCGCCGGCGAATGCTTGAATCGCCCGACGAAGTTCGCGTCCGAGAGGTACGCGTCCACGAGCGCCCGGAGCGACGGATCGNTCACCGTCTCGAGGATTCCCCGAAGCTCGCCGAACATCGTCTCGATGTCGCGTCGGCTGGTCGGGAGGAGTCGCGTCAGTTCCTCCGCNTCGACCTCCGCGGCCTCGATTCGCTCGATCTTCAACTGGATCTGGTCGTTGAAGTTCTCGCACGNCCCGGAGAGCGAGACGAACGCGGCGCCGGAGATNGACGAGAGGATGTTCTCCTCGACCGACCACATGCGGCCGTTCACCCGTCCCGAGGCGTCGCGAACGATGCACTTCAGGAACGGCTTGCCGGAACGACTCGCGCTCACCTGCGGATTGAGAATCGCATAGACACCGTCCACCCGGGTTCCGGGGGTCATGTCCGACACATCAAGGTGCCAGCGATCGGCGNCGACGACGGTTTCGGTCTTGTCCATTCGGNCGAGTGTATCACGACCCGNGTGCNTCACGACGAGGCCGGCAGACGCCCGCGAGCCGCCGGCAGTTCATCGGCGAGTTCNTGCGCGAGCAGNCCGGCGTCNCCGTTCCGNCGACGCCAACCCGCCCCGGCCTCNGCATGCAGGGACACCGCCAGGCAGGCGAGATCGAAGGCGTCCANGATCGGGGTCCGCGCCGGCGCACCCGCACGCGGATGGAACTGCGCGAGCAATCCACCGAGAACGCCTGCGAGCACGTCGCCGCTCCCCGCGGTCGCCAGCGCGGGGTTCGCCACGTCGCAACGCCAGAAACGCCGGCCATCGCTGACCACNGTGCGGTCACCCTTGAGGACGACCACCACCGGGCCACCCCCGCCATCGAGGCGTTGCGCAAGCTCCGCCGCCGCCCGGGGACGACCGAGATCGGAAATCGCATCGCGTTCGATCCCGAGCCGACGCGCGAGTCGATTCCATTCACCGGGATGCGGGGTCAGGACGATGGGNCCGTGGAGCGTCGTCCTCGAGGAAGCCGCCAGCGCGTTCAACGCGTCCGCGTCCAGCACCCGGGGGCGATCCTCGAGATCCGCGACCGCGTCGACCAGCGCCTCGATGCCGGTCGGCGAACCGAGACCCGGACCGCAGACGATCGCATGCGCGGTGGACCCGGCCTCCCGGATCGCCTCGATCGCGCCGCCCTCGCAGACGTCGGTGATCGGAAGCGGGATCCCGGTCGCCTCGGGCACGATCGAGAGGGCGGCGGTCGCGAGCGACTCCGGAACCCCGAGCACCGCGAGCCCGCACCCGCTCCGCAACGCGGCGCGAGCGGCGAGACAGGGACCGCCCAGCATGCGTCGCGGTCCCGTCGCGCCCCCCACCACCAGCGTGGTTCCGAAGGTGCCCTTGTGGCCGTCGGACGGACGCGACGGCATGGCCGGCGGGTCGTCCACCCGTTCCAGGTCGAGGTCGTTCATGGGCGCGTCGCTCCATCGAGGATCGTGATGTCGATCGCGCCGAACACTTCGAGCATCCCGGTTCCCGTCGCGTTGAACGAGGCNGGNGAGAGATCGCCGGTGTTGATGGCGAGATGCCCGGCGTGGAATCCGGGGCCGTCGGGCGAAAGCGTGGCGTCGAGGTCGGTCCAACGTCCGTCGATCACCGCCTGGGTCCACATGTGCCACAGATACGCCCCGTCGCGGCCGCCGCCGGCGGGAATCCACACCAGCCCGTTCACCACCCGGCTTCCGATGCCCTTCGATCGAAGCGCGGCGGCGAGCAGCACCGCATGTTCGGTGCAGTCGCCTCGTCGGTCCCGGACCGTCTCGCTCGCGGACGCGAAGGCCGTCGCCAGTCCCTTGCGGTCGACATGACGGTGCACCGCCCGACGAAGTCGCTCCGCCGTCTCTCCGGTCGATGCGGCGCCTCGGGACGCTCGATCCGCGAACCGGCGGACGGCCGGATCCTCGTGATCGGCGATCGGCGTNGCGGCGAGGTGACCGTCGAGCGTCTCGGGACAGGCCGAGGTCTCGCCGGGCGTGACCGTCACCAGAAGCGNGTCACCCTCGCGACGAACCCGCTGCGCTCCCGCATCGACGAACGCGGGAAGGGAACCGCCGCGAGGCGTGATCCGCAGTGTGAGGGTGCGGGCTCGGTCCGGGCGAAGCACGTCACCCTCGAACGCGGGACGCACCTGCCCCGCATCCAGCAGGTCGACGCCCGCCCGGGCGCCGGCCATCGCCTGCCCGCGGGTGGACCGGACGATCTCCAGTTCACCGAGTCCGGCCCCGAGCAGCGTCCGGCTCGAGAGCGTCGCGCCCGCGGCGTCGACGACCTCCACCATTACCGGCGCGTCCGGTTGACGGATCTCCCAGCGCACGCCCTCGATCCGGCGACCCTCGACCTCGACCGTCGAGACGCCGAGCCGGCGATACGTGACGGCCACCGGAACGATCCCGTTCGCGGGATCCACCACCCGGAGCGTGGTGGGGCCGTCCCCCGGATCCGCCATCACCCGGGCCATCGCGGCGTCCGGCGCNAACCACGGCGACACGGGCCTGGGATGCGTCGTCGTTTCGGAACGCCCGCCCTGCGAACGGGTCTCCTCGACCGCNTTCTCGCGGAACCGCCACCGTGCGACCAGCGGACGTTCNCCGAGATGTTGCACGATCTCCATGAAGACCAGCGCACCGTCCGCATCGGTCCGCATCCGACTCGTCACCCGACTCTCGGTCTCGACGCCCTGACGCAGGAATCGGAGGAGCAGGTCGGTCTCGACGGTTCGAACGCCGGAGGCGCTGGTGCTCGTCGACTCCAGCATGCGTCCGCAGGGNCGTCCACCGATCGTGCAGACGAACCACCTCGTTCCGGCATCGTCCACGTCGACCGGCGCCATCGGCGCCGCCGCGGCGGGCGGCGTCTCGGGAAGCGGCGGACCGGCGACCGCGAGGACCGCGCCCGGGATCGACACGAGCAGGATCGACACGANCAGGATCATCAGGGACCTCGGCGTCGGGCCGGCGAGGATCGGGCTTGGCGGCGGATCGGCCTTCAGANGACCGGGACGAGAATGGGCTGGCTGTTCGGGCAACGACTTGATCACCTTCCCGTCGGCGGTCGCCGACGACCNGATTGTATCGGTGCGACCCGACCGCGATTCCGTTCGTCGTGATCCGCCGCTCGGGTACGCTGCGGCGATGTCCACCGCTCAAGAGCCCGTCCGCGAAGCGAATTTCGACTCCATCGTGGGACCGACCCACAACTACGCCGGCCTGAGCCCGGGCAACGTCGCGAGTTCGACGAACTCCGGGGAGGTCTCCCGCCCCCGGGAAGCGGCGCTTCAGGGGCTCGCGAAGATGCGGGCCCTCGCGGAGATGGGCCTGCTCCAGGGCTGGCTGCCGCCGCATCCGCGGCCAGCGCTCGACGTGCTGCGCGAGGCGGGATTCGACGGGGACGAGNCCACCATGGTCGCCCGGGCGGCGACCGAAGCCCCCCATCTCCTCGCTCGCGCCACCTCCTCGTCGTTCATGTGGGCCGCGAACGCCGCGACCGTCGCCCCCGCGCCGGACACCGAGGACGGACGACTCCACCTCGCCGTCGCGAATCTCCACACCATGCCGCATCGTCGGATCGAGGCACCGACCACCGAACGGATTCTGCGACGGGTGTTCGCGGACGAATCCCGGATGGTCGTCCACGGCGCGATCGACGGCCCAGGACTCACCGACGAGGGCGCGGCGAACCACACCCGCCTCTCGAGCGGNGACGGGCCGGGCACCCACTTCTTCGTCTACGGCGGCCGGGCGGACTCCGACGTGGGCCCGCGGCGGTACGTCGCGCGGCAGACCCTCGCGGCCTCTCGGGCGGTGGCCGACGTGCTCCGGGTCCCGGAAGCGAATTGCGTCTNCGCGCAGCAGCATCCGGACGCGATCGACGCCGGCGTCTTCCACAACGACGTGATCTCGGTGGGCAACGAGAACGTGCTCCTTCACCACGAGTCGGCGTTCCTCGATCCCGACCGCACCCTCGCCGAACTCGACCGACGACTCGACGGCCGATTGATCTCGATCCNGGTGCCCGCNGAACGCGTGCCGCTGGAGGATGCGGTCCGGTCCTATCTCTTCAACTCCCAGCTCGTGACGCTTCCGGACGGATCGATGGCCCTCGTCTGTCCCGGCGAGTGCCGCGACTCGGCNGCGGTGTCCTCGTACCTCGACGATCTCGTCGGCGATGATTCGAACCCNGTCGCCGCCNTCCACGTCTTCGACCTTCGCCAGTCGATGCGGAACGGTGGCGGCCCGGCATGCCTCCGGCTCCGCGTCGGCCTCCGCGCAGGCGACGTCGATGGAGTGCACCACGCGTGCCTCTACACCGAAGCGCGGTACCACCGACTCGTCGAGTGGGTGGAGCGNTGGTATCCGGAGGAACTCGCGGCGTCGGAACTCGCGGACCCCGTCCGCCTGACATCCGCCCGGGACGCCCTCGACGAACTCACGGGCATCCTCGAACTCCCGGGNCTCTACGACTTCCAGCGGTGANGTCCGACCCGGCTGCGGNANCGGCCCTCGCCCCGCGGNTCAGCCTTCGCCGTCNTCGGGTCGCATCAGCGGGAACGCGATCACCTCGCGGATCGACGACTGCCCGGTGAGCAGCATCACGATGCGATCGACCCCGAGTCCGAGACCGCCCGCCGGCGGCATGCCGACCCGAAGGGCCTCGATGAAGTCCTCGTCGAGATTCCGGAACGCCTGTTCCTCGTCGTCGGCCCCGGCCAGCTGCTCGGTGAACTTCGCGAGCTGCACGTCGGGATCGTTGAGTTCGGTGTACGCGGGACCGACCTCCATCCCCGCGACGAANANGTCCCATCGCTCCGCGAGATCGGGNTCGTCCCGATCCGGACGGGTGAGCGGGCTCACCGCGGACGGATATCCGGTCACGAAGGTCGGCCGCGCCGGATCGATCAGCGGCTCCGCGACCTCCTCGAAGAGTTCGTTGACCGCGAACCAGTGGTCCATGCCCTCCGCCTTGTGCAGGCCGAGTTCGGCGACCTTCGCCCGCACCGCCTCCTCGTCACGCATGTCGAAGCCGGTCGCCCGCTCGAAGAGTTCACCGTAGGTGACGCGCTCGAAGGGTCGACTCCAGTCGATCTTGAGTTCGCCGAAGGGAAGCACCGGCGACTCCGGTCCCCCGTCGACCGACTCGTCGCCACGAGCGCGACGATCCTCGGCGGCCCGGCAGGCGAGTTCGTGCAGGAGGGACTCGGTCAGTTCGAGCATCGTCCAGCAGTCGCCGAACGCCTCGTAGACCTCCATCGCGGTGAATTCGGGATTGTGGGTCCGGTCGACGCCTTCGTTCCGGAAGTTGCGGTTGATCTCGAAGACCCGNGGCAGTCCGCCGACCAGGAGCCGCTTGAGATAGAGCTCCGGCGCGATCCGCATCGAGAGTTCGATGTCCAGCGCGTTGTGGTGGGTCGTGAAGGGACGGGCGGCGGCGCCACCCGCCATCGACTGGAGCATCGGCGTCTCGACCTCGAGGAACGCGCGATCCTCCATGAAGCGACGCATGCGGGAGATGATCCGGGANCGATCCTGCAGGACCTGGATCGCATCGGGATTCGCGTGGAGGTCGACGTAGCGTCGCCGGAAGCGGATCTCGGGATCGGAGAGACCGTGCCACTTCTCCGGTGGCGGCGTGAGGCTCTTCGCGTGCATCTCCATCCGGTCCGCCCAGACGCAGATCTCGCCACGCTTGGTGCGCCCCATCGGTCCGCCCGCGACCACCACGTCGCCGTAGTCGAGCTTCTTGGCGAGNCGGAAGACCTCCGGGCCGCAATCCGCCTTCGAGAGACTCACCTGGAGATCACCGGTGTGATCACGGAGCCGGAGGAACACCAGCTTGCCGATGTCTCGATGCTGCATGACGCGACCGGAGACCAGCACCACCGGTCGCGGATCCTCGGACGCCGTCTNCGCCTCCACGGCGGCGGCGTGCGCCTCGTGCGCCGCCTCGTCGAAGGCGTCGCGGGCGGTGGCGAGATCGACGAGTCCCTCGACCCGGCTCCCGTACGGCTGCACGCCGAGCTCCTCGCGGAGGAAGGCGAGTTTCCGGCGGCGGGCCGCGACCAGGTCTCGGAGATCCGCCTCGCTCGGCGGGTCGGTGGCTTCGGTACGGCTCGAAACGTTCGGGGGGGTTTCGCTCACGGCGTGCCTCGTTGGGCGGAACGGTGCGGGAGGTGATCGAGCCGACGTCGCGGGACTCGTTCAACGGATCGCGACATCGTACCGATTCCCCGCGGCGGTCGATTCCGATCCCCCACGCCTCGTCCTTCCCGGGCCCGTTCAGCTGATCGGAAGATTCAGCGACGGCGGCTCGTAGCCGACGATGGACTGGAACCGTGCGTGGAACTCGTCGGTGTTGATGTCGGAGGACGCCGCGAGCCGGGCGAGGATCACCGGATCCTCGAGGTCGTCGCGGCGGATCCGGATCATGTACCGCCGGGCGATGGCGTATCGCGTCGATTCGATGTCGACCAGTCGCACCTGCATCCGGTTGGTTCTCGAATCGAGCATGTCCTCCAGCGGAACCGGAACGAAACGCCCGCCCTGCATCGACACCAGCGCTCCACTGCCGCCTTCGATCAGGAACTTCGCGGCGGCGTACCCGAGATCCCGGCAGTACTCGAGGTCCGCCGGCACCGGATCGGCGCACCGGAGTTCGTAACCGATGTTCTTCTCGACGAGGGTGCAGTCGATCCCGAGTTTCTCGAGTTCGGTCCGGACCAGTCGCTTCAACTCCCGTCCGAAGTCCAGCTCCGCCAGCCGGACGTGTCCGTGGGCGTCCCGTTCGATGACGCCGAGCTGGTTGAGGTCNTCNGGATCGANCGANAGCGCNGCCCCCTCCGCGATCACCGCGACGCCGTCGTCCCGACCATCGAGNCGACGCTTGATGATCGCGCCGACCAGNGTGTCGACNAGCATCGACAGCGGCACCGTCTCGCCGCGGAACTCCTCGGGGACGATGGTGAGCGTCGCCCCCGCCGCCTTCCCGATGCCGAGCGCGAGATGTCCGGCGGTGCGTCCCATCGCGATCACCACGTACCAGCGACGCGTGGTCTTCGCGTCGGTCATGAGGTTCCGGACGATGTCCACGCCGACCGCCCGGGCGGTCTGGTAGCCGAAGGTGTCGATCTCGGGAGGCAGATCGAGGTCGTTGTCGATGGTCTTGGGAACGTGGGCGACCGCGATNCGNCCCTTCGCCCGTTCGCTGACCCGGTAGGCCGAGTACGCGGTGTCGTCGCCGCCGATGGTGACGAGCTTGTCGATGCCCCGGGCTTCGAGACTCGCGATCACGCGTTCGAGGTCCTCCTCGCGGCGAGTCGGATTCGCCCGGGCGATCCCCAGCATCGAACCACCTCGGTAGTGCATCCGACTGACGTCCTCGATCTCGAGCGGCCGGATCGCGTCCGGATCGCCCACCATCAGTTTCGAGAAACCGTCCATCAGACCGAACACCGGAAGTCCTTCGAGCCTCGCTCGGATGGTCGCCGCGGCGATCACCGCGTTGATTCCCGGAGCGGGNCCGCCGCCCGCGAGAATGCCGAGCCCTCCGAGACCTCGATGGCTGTCGGTCGTCATTTGAACGTGCCCCTNCGTTGATTCAACCTGTCCGCGAGTCGGCCGAACCGGCCGAGTCAGAGACTGTATCCGAGGCGGATCGATGACATCGCTTTCTGGATTCCGCGATTCGTACGATCGCTTCCTACCTCGCGACGATATCCTGACCCCCCATGGAACCGGTTGTTTTTCTCGATCGTGACAACACCCTCATCGCCAACGACGGCGACCTCGGTGATCCCGCCCGGGTGACGCTTCTCGACGGCGTCCCCGAAGGCCTTCGACGCCTCCGCGATGCCGGATACCGGCTCGTGGTCGTGACCAANCAGGGNGGCGTCGCCCGNGGNCGATACGNGGAGGAGGATGTCGATCGGGTCCATCGGGAGATCGCCGGCCTCGTCGATCTGGCGGCCGATCGACGCGGCCTGGTCGACCGGTTCTATTACTGCCCGTTCCACCCCGAAGCGGTGATCGACGCCTATCGCCGGGAACATCCCTGGCGAAAGCCCCAGCCCGGCATGCTCCTGCAGGCCAGCCGGGACCTCGGCATCGATCTNCGAAGCAGNTGGATGGTGGGCGACCAGCCACGGGACGTGCAGGCGGGCTCGGCCGCGGGATGCCGGACGATTCTCATCGGCCCCGGCCGGGAAGCCGACGGGGAGGCCTCCCCCACCGCGATCGCGAACGATTTCACCGACGCCGTCGACATCGTCCTCGCGTCGGGCAGGCCCCAGCGGGCACGCGGCGAGTCGAGCAACGAACTCGCGCAACTGCGACGGGCGATCGAGGACCTCAACGAGACGACCCGCCCGCGGGGCACGGGAACCGCGCGGATGATCGGCGCGGGCCTGATGATCGTCGCGCCGCTCCCGTTCGTCGCGGGACTGATCTTCCTCGACGAGCCACAGACGTTCTTCGCATGGATGCTGGTGACCGTCGTGGTCATGCTCGCCGCGATCGGATGCCTGCTGCTGGAGCGGCGATGAGCGATCCCGGCATCGCGAGGGCCTCGCTCGCGAGCCACCCGGACGCCGACCTCGAGGATCCCCGCATTCCCGAGACGATCGTGGCCGCAGCCAAGGGCATCGCGGAACGCACCGGCGTCGAACTGNTCGAGATCGAGTGGCGATCCGGCACGCTGGCGGTCGGGGTGCGCGGGCCCGAGATCACCGCGATCGGACTGCTGGCGGAGCTCCGTCGGTCGACGGATCGCTGGCATCGGGATCACGGGGGCGGCCCGCTCTGGCTGGACGGAAACGGCGACCGGGATCTCGAGGCTTGAAGTCCGATCCCATCGATCTCACGGCGATTCGACGCCTCGGCATCCTGATGCCGAACTGGCTGGGCGATGCGGTGATGGCGGAACCCACGATTCGAGCGATCGCCGGCGCGGCNCCGCACCTGGAGATCGTGGGCTTCGGAAAACCCGCCACCCTCGCGATGCTGGATGGACATCCCGCGATCGCGGAAGCGATCCCGCTCCGCGACGGAGGCCTTCTCGGCCCGGTCGCCGCCGGCCGTGAAGTCCGACGCCACGCCCTCGACGCCCTGCTGCTTCTCCGGGGGAGTTTCCGCTCCGGCCTCGTCGGTCGATGCGCCGGGATCCGGCCGACCATCGGGTACGCCCGGGACGGCCGCGGCTCACTCCTCTCGCATCCGGTGCCGGCNGCGCGACGCGATGGTCCCCGACCGACCGTCGACGACTACGCGATGCTGGCCACGACCGCCTTCGACATCACGGTCGAGGATCGTCTTCCACGCCTCGAGACGACCCCCGCCGAACGGACCGCCGCCGACGCGCTCCTTGACGGCATCGACAGACAGTGCGTCGCGTTCGTGGTGGGCGGGAGCAAGATCCCGAAGCGATGGCCGGTCGAACGATTCGTCGAACTCGCGCGCCGACTTCCACCGGAGATCGAAAACGTCCTGCTGCTCGGCGGTCCCGATGAACGCGAGCTGCTCGCGACCATCGCACGCGATGCCGCCGGAAGCGAAGGTCCGGCGGTGATCGATCTCGCCGCGAGGGGCCTCGGCCTCGATTCACTTCGGGGNGTGATCGAGCGATGCCGGTTCATGGTCACCAACGACACCGGACCACGTCACCTCGCCGTCGCCCTCGGCGTTCCGACCATCGCCATCTTCGGCCCCACCGATCATCGCTGGACCACCCTGCCGGGCGCCCGCGAGCGAATCGTCGTCGCACAGCCGTTTCTTCCNGAGGAGCTCGTCGCCGACGACCACCCGAAGGCGTGTGCCGTCGATCGAATCCCGGTGGCCGATGTCCTGCACGCCGTTCAGGCGACGCTGGACGGACTCGATTCGGGGAACGGGGTATCGTCGCCCCCATGATCGAAGCAGCACAGGATTTCGGTTGGTACTGGTGGACCTGCTCGGCGCTCGCGTTTCTCGCCGGCAGCCTGCCCTTCGGNGTCATCATCGCACGCCGCCGGGGCGTGGACATCCGCAAGGAAGGCTCGGGAAACACCGGTGCCACGAACGTNGGCCGCGTCCTCGGTCGACGATTCGGGATCCTGTGCTTCCTGCTCGACGCNTTGAAGGGCGCGGTGCCCGTCNTCGTCGCCGGTTGGCTCGGCGGACTGCTCGGNGAGACATCGACCACGAACGCCGCCGCCTGGGGATGGCTGCTGGTCGCGGT
This sequence comes from Phycisphaerae bacterium, assembly GCA_002684755.1. The sequence goes on along the minus strand of NYVS01000052.1, from coordinate 10,019 downwards.
GAGCGCCATCCTCGGACACTGCTTCTCACCNTGGATCGGCTTTCGGGGCGGCAAGGGCGTCGCGACCGGTTTCGGTGCGGTGCTGGCGATGTGGCCGGTGCTCACGGTTCCCGCCCTCGCGGCATTCGTGGTCTGGGGGATCACGCTCGGACTCACCCGTCTCATGTCGCTCGCCAGCATGGCCGGGGCGATCGTGCTTCCCGCGACGGTGATCGCGATGACCNTCGCGGGCGAAGGCGAGTCACTCGGACGNTCNATCCCCTATCTGGTGGTGACCGGTCTCATCGCGGTGTTCGTCNTCTTTCGGCACCGGAAGAACCTCGTCCGGATCCGCGCGGGATCCGAACCGAAGGTGACCGAATCGACGACGGAATCCGCCTCGTCCTGACGACGGAGCCCGATCTCACCGCGAGGGCGTTCTTCAGTTTCCGGCCTGGTCGGCGAGATCCGCCGTCTCGATCACCGCGATCGGCACGACCAGCGTGCCGGCGTTCGTCGAGGACGCCGGCGTGGCCTCCGCGTGACGAGACCAGCTCGACCACGCATCGGCGTCGAAGGCGGCGCCCGGTCGATCGGTCTCGGCGGGCACCAGCCGGGTGGCGGCGCCCGCGCCGCGAGCCCCGAGGGTGCTCATCCGGGCGATCACGTTCGCGACCTCGCTTCGGGGAATCACCAGGGCGTAGCGAAATCCCCGCTCCGCGAGATCGATCCGCACCCGCGTCTCGGGCGCGTCGTCGATCATGCCGACGATCGGCGACGGCTGGAGGTCGCGTCCGCGGCCGCGCCGCGTGCCGACGACGTCCGGGTCGGCGGCCCGAGCGAGTCCGGCGGCGAGCCTCCGACCGGAGGCTTCGACGCTCTCGACCAACGTGAGGTTTCGAACCAGCACCGCGTCCATTTCGAGGGCGAGCGAGGCGAGACGGACCTCGAAGGTCTCGTCCTCGGCATCCCACGCGAGGGCCACGCCGAAAGACGCGAGATCGGTCTTCGTCGGATCCTCGATCGTCTGCTGGACGGGCGGCGTTCCTTCACTCGACGACGTGATCGTCTCACCCGTGTTTCGGATNGGATCANCNNCGCGGGCGAGCCGCGACTTCTCGACGACCGGCGCCTCCGGCTTCACCGACGGATCCGGGCGCGGTTGATCGACTTCGCTCGGGAGCCAGGCCAGCGGGTCGATGCCGCGCCAGTCGACTCGATCGACGACTTGAACGACCACGATGCCCGCCACCGCCGCGACCGCGATGCCCGCGGCGACCTGGATCAGCGGACGACGACGGTTGCGACGCCGTCGACGGGCGAGTTCCTCGACCGATTTCGACATCATGTCGGTCGGCTCGATGCCCTCCTGCGTCAGGAGGCCGTCGCCGATCAGTTCCCCTCGGGCGATCCGGGCCCGGAGCGGCGCCAGCAGGTCCGGGCCGGCGGACGTCATCGCCGCGGACTGCATGAGTTCGTGATCACGTCGCATCCGAACCAGTCGGGTCGCCGCGTCGGCGTCACCGTCCCGGACCGACGCGAGAAACGACTCGGACTCGTCCGGCGTCATCTCGCCTTCGACGAAACGAAGGAGATCGTCGGTGTCGAGACCACCGAAGCCGAGGGCTTCGATCGCCGGATCGGAATTCGGGTCGAAATTGTCGAGGTCTTCGGAAGTCATCGTCGTTCACTCGTCCACGAAATCCACCACCTTGAAGCCCACCACCTTGAAGCCCACCACCNTGAAGCCCACCACCATGAACCCCACGCCGCGGAACCTGCGGAAGACACCACCGATGCAGACCCTANCGCGAGGTGGCTTTCCACCGCCATCATGATCAGNCTGATCANACTGATCNGANGGATCCACCTGCCCCACACGACCTGACGGATCGTCGCCNGCGGCGCTCGACCCACCGACGCCCTCCTTACGAAAGACCTCGGCCTCACCACTCGCCGGACTTCGGATTTACGAGGTGCCCCGGGCCGGGGCGGATCGTCGGTCAGTCGCCGACGTGGCCCATGCGTCCGAGGGCCTCGCGAAGCGCGGCCCGGGCTCGGAACAATCGACTTTTCACGGTGCCGATCGGAGTTCCGAGCACCTCCGCGATGTCGCCGTAGTCGAGACCCTGAAGGTCCCGAAGGACCAGGATGGCCCTTGCCTGGAGATCCAGAAGGCCGAGTCCCGCCACGACCGATCGGTGGAGGTCGTTGGTTTCGATGCGGGTCGAGGGTTCCGGTTCCCTGCTTCGAAGCTCAAATCCAGAATCTCCCTCGGGCAGCCTCGCATGGCGGCGGAGTTTCTCCCGCCGGAGGTGCGAATAGACGCAATTCAGCGTCACCCGGACGCTCCAGGTGGTGAACCGGGCGCGTCCATCGAATCGCGGCAGCCCCTCGTACATCCGCATCATGGCGTCCTGTGCGACATCGGCCGCGGCCTCCGGACGGCCAAGCATGCGGAGGCAGAGGCCGTAGATTCGGCCTTGGGAACGCTGAAAGAGGGCGTCGAGGGCCGCTTCCGAGCCGTTTCGCCACGCCTCGATCAGTTCCTGATCGGGGTCGACGACCGGGTCATCGGTGCGGACGGCGCCCAGCACGCCTGATCGGCTCGGATCCGGATCCATGGCCGCATGCGTACCGCTCGCGTTGTTCGCGATGATTCCCGGGCGGGTCGGACGACTCCGCTCCGGCTGTTCCTGTCGTGTTCGCGCTGCCTCGGACATGGATACCCGTTCACTCTGGTTTGGACGACGTTTCTTCGGTTCTGGATCGGACCCGCGACGAGGAGTCAAAGGCGTCGACGAACCGAAGCCCGATCGAACGAACGGAAAGGACCGTTCGAGACGCCGACTCGCCGGCGACACGCCACCCCGGGATTCACGAGGGGAGATAGCATCCCCTACGGCAACCAAACGAGTCTAGTTCCAAAACCGCAGGGAAACGAACAACAAGATGCAATCCGAGGGCAAGAAAACGGTTCCGGACGTTCATGGCGGCTATCGGTCCCCGCTGGAATCTCGAAATGCATCCGTCGAGATGCGGGAGATCTTCTCCAGCCGACGGAAGTTCGGATATTGGCGGCGGATCTGGGTGGCGCTCGCGGCATCCCAGCAGGAGCTCGGGCTGCCGATCGAATCCGCCCAGATCGACGCCCTCGAGCGGGCGATCGACGACATCGACTTCGATGCGGCCGCGGTCCATGAACGGAATCTCCGCCACGACGTCATGGCCCACGTGCACACCTTCGGGGACCGGGTCCCCGAAGCCGCCGGGATCATTCATCTCGGTGCGACCAGCCAGGACGTGGTGTGCAACGCGGATCTGATGATCCAACGGGACGCCCTCAGGCTCACGGCGGGCAAGATCGCCAGCGTCGTCGACCGCCTCGGCCGCTTCGCCTCGACGCATCGGGATCTTCCGACGCTCGGCTTCACGCACTACCAGCCCGCGCAACCGACGACCGTCGGCAAGCGGGCGACGCTCTGGGCCCAGGACCTGCTCATCGGCCTGGAGGAGATCGAAGGCGTCCGCGACGGGCTCCGTCTGCGGGGCATGCGCGGTGCCACCGGGACCCAGGCATCGTTCCTCGGACTCCTCGATCGAGACTCCGACAAGGTCGCTCGACTGGAGCGATTGGTCGCCGAGCGATTGGATTGGCCCGTCGACGCCACCTGGGCGGTGAGCGGTCAGACCTACCCCCGTCTCGCGGATGCGCGGTTGCTGAACGCACTCGCCCTGGTCGCCGCCGCGATCCACAAATGCTGCAACGATCTCCGGCTGCTCGCCAACCTCAAGGAGGTCGAAGAGCCCTTCGAGGCCAATCAGATCGGCTCGAGCGCCATGGCGTACAAGCGGAATCCCATGCGGTGCGAGCGCGCGACGGGACTTTCCCGATTCGTGATGAACCTCGTGGGCAACGGACTCGACACCGCGGCGACGCAGTGGTTCGAGCGAACGCTCGACGACTCTTCCAATCGGCGACTGAGCATTCCCGAGGCCTTCCTCGCGCTCGATGGCGCCTTGGACATCATGGAGAACGTGACCAGCGGGCTCGTGGTTCACGAGCGGGTGGTCGAAGCCCATCTCGCCGCGGAACTCCCCTTCATGGCGACCGAGGATCTCATGCTGGAGGCCGCGAAGCGTGGTGGTGATCGCCAGCACCTCCACGAGGTGATTCGAACCGCGAGCATGGAAGCGGCCAGACGCATCAAGCACGAGGGGCACGACAACGACCTGCTCGACCGCTTGCGGGGAACGCCGGAGTTCGCCGCGGTACCGATCGACGATCTCATGGATCCGAAGCGATTCATCGGGCTCGCGCCGACCCAGGTCGATGCCTTCGTCGAGGATCGCATCGCGCCCGTTCGCGAGCGGTATGCCGAGGCGATCAGCGAAAAAGCGGATCTCCGGGTCTGAATTCAAGGTCCTCTTCGAAGCAGGTTCGACGATTCGCCTGAACGCGAACAAGCGGNNAAATGTCGCGATCTTTCGCACATCGGCTGCGAAATACCCCTGAAGAGCCNGAGTATCGCACCCGCCCACCGAAGCAGGATCTTCGAAGCGAAATCATAAAATCGCCGTTACTGGCCTTGAATCGAGTATTCTTCCGAAGAACCCCCTACATTGGACGACAACTCCCCGCCGCTGGTGCAGGATCTTCCGAAGAAGGCCATCACCATCGCGACACAGACTGCAAGGAGCGCTTCGCATGCAAGCCTATGAAAACCTTCGCCAACTGATCGANTCATGCCACGATGACGTTCAGAAGGCCGCNGGCGGNAACAAGGCCGCCGGCACNCGGGTCCGCAAGGTCATGCAGGANGTTCGAGAAGCTGCGAAGCAGCTTCGTGCAGACATCCTCACGGCCCAGAAGGACTGACTTCGATCGCGGCCTGCCTCACGGCACCGCGTTTCGAAGAGGAAGATCATCAGTGCGAGATCACCGCGACCCGGTTTCAGGGTCGCGGTCTCGTTTTTTGGCACCGAAAGAGACGCCCGTGCATCCGCAATGGTGATCACCATCGTGATCGTCCATCTTNCGCTCCGATCGACTACCGTACGAACCCTCNNTCCCTGCACGGAATCACGCCTTGCCTGCTGAACCGCTCTTTCCCTACGAACACGTCGATTTCGAGCNTCCGATGGCGGATCTCGAAGCCGTCAAAGCGATCAATCCGCACCGGGGCGACATGATCCAGATCGACGGCGTCGCCACCTGGTCNGACGACTTCGCNGAAGGCGTCGGCTGGCGGGATGTTCGGGACGACGAATTCTGGGTTCCGGGCCACATCCCGGGCCGTCCCCTGCTGCCGGGCGTGCTGATGATCGAAGCCGCGGCACAGCTTGCGAGCTTCATTCACATCAAGGGATCACCGCTGGGCGAGAGCTCGTTCCTCGGTTTCACACGATGTGACGATTGCGCATTCCGAGGCGTGGTGGTTCCCGGCGACCGACTCGTGATGCTCGCGAAGAGCATGTCGCGGAATCGACGACGATTCGTCAGTCGGTGCCAGGGATTCGTCCGGGGCAACCTCACCTTCGAGGTCACGGTCACCGGAATGCAGGTCTGATCGTCCCGTCGTTCTCGGGACATCGTGCAGGATGCCGTTCGCCCCATGCGCCTTCCCCCGCTCCGATTCCAGCCGATCCTGAAGCCTCGTGCCTGGGGCGGTGATCATTTCGATCGCCCTGCCGGAGCCCTCGATGCGGATCAATCGATCGGCGAATCCTGGACGCTTGCGGACCTGCCCACCTCGGTCGCCGATGGCCGGTCCGTCGTGGAGTCCGGTCCCCTGGCGGGCCACTCGCTCCACGACCTCGTCGAATCGAATCCGGATGCGGTCCTCGGGACCGCCGCACCCACCGTGGCCGGTGGATTTCCTCTCCTCGTCAAGATCCTCGATGCCGCGAAGAATCTCTCCGTCCAGGTTCATCCGACCCCCCGCTATGTCGAGGACCATCCCGACGCGGCCGTGAAGACGGAAAGCTGGTTCGTCCTCGAAGCCGGCCCGGACGCCTTCATCTATCGCGGACTCCGGCCCGGTGCCGATGCCGATTCGCTTCGCCGGGCGATCGCATCAGGTGATGGAATCCTCGACCTGCTGGTGAAGATTCCGGTCGCGGCCGGCGACTGCATTCATCTTCCGAGCGGTACCTGCCACGCCCTCGGCGCCGACGTGCGGGTCATCGAGGTTCAGACCGCCAGCGATACCACCTTCCGAGTCTGGGACTGGGATCGGAACGACCCCGATCGCCCACTGCACCTCGATGCGGCGATGGCGTGCATCACGCCGGGCGACTCACCATCGTCCCCGACCGCGTCGGCACCGCTCACCCGGCGCTCGGAGACGCCCGCCGTCGAGGCGCACGGCGTTCGTCGGCGCCGACTGTGCACGGCAGGCGAGTTCACGATCGACCATCTCGATCTCGATGCGGGCACCCATGCCGTCACCATCGGATCGACGCCGGTGATCCTCGTCGGACTCGAAGGCGATCTCTCCGTCGTCGATGCCGAAGACCGCCGCACGCGACTCGTTCCGGAGGACACGGTGCTGCTTCCCGCCAGTTGCAATGCGCCGCGAATCGAGTGCGAATCGCCGGGTCGCGTGCTGCAGGTGGAAATTCCGGCGAAGCCCGGCGTGCGACTCGCATGACGTTCGTGACGAACCAACCCCGCGGATCGAGGCGTGACCGCCCCCGAGCGTTCGCCGCCATGACCTCGATGATCTCGATGACCTCGATGATCTCGATGATCTCGATCCTCGTGATGCTCTGCACGGTCGTCCGCACCGCATCGGCGACCGATCACGTCATGGCACCCGGCGATCCGTGGCCTTCGGCGGCGGAGGTCGCCCCCGGGGACCGGATCCTGCTGACCCCGGGCATCCACCAGAACGTCGGACCGCTCCTCCTCTCGGGAACGCCGGAGCGGCCGATCCGGATCGGTTCCGTCGATCCCACGCAGCCGTCCGCCCTGGTCGGCGACGCCTGGAGCCTCGACGTCCAGGGTGGATCGAACCTCGAGATCTCCACGCTGATGGTCATCTCCGGCGGGTCCGGCGCNGTCCGNATCCGNGGTGCCACCGACGCNCCNTCCCGGAACGTCGAACTCCGGAGCATCCTCATCACGCCGACGCCGGGCGTNCTGGTCCCGGTCGGGGTCGACGCCGAGGACGTTCACGATCTCCGACTCCTCGACCTCCGCGTCACGCGNTGGCAGCGGGCCGCGATCGAACTTCGCAACACGTCGNACGTCCGCGTCGCTCGACTGACCCTGCAGGGCGACCGCCAGGCCTCGACCGGCGTCCGGATGAACGAAGGCGTGCGGAACACGCGAATCGAGAAGAGCGCCCTGCTCATCATCGGTGGCTCCGGCGTCGCNGCCGGCCTCCCGTCGTCGCCGGCCCCGGAAGCATCGACGCCGACGCCCGCGGTGGACGGGCTCGTCATCGACGGCTGCATCTTCGAACGAATCGCGATNCCGGTGACGATCGGCTCCGCGAAGGACGTTCGAATCGAGCGGTGCACCATCGTCGATCCGAGTGCCGCGGTGTTCGAACTGCGACGGCCGGCCGCGNGATGGGCGACGGCGACCGACGTCCGGGCGAGCGGCAACCTCGTCACGTGGAAGGTGAACGGACTCGCGCGACTCTTCATCGACGACCAGCCCGACGCCTCGATCGACTTCGGCCCGAATCTCTGGTGGGCCGCGACGATGCCGACGGCGTTGCAATGGCTCGGTGGATTCCCCGACGACGCGTCACCGCAGGTCCTCGAGGTCGACCCTCGCCTCGTTCCGCGGTCGTATCGCCCGCTCGAGGCCGAGGCGGTGGGATTCGGACACCTCGCCGAAGCGGACGCGTCGGCCTCGAAGGACGTCGATCCTCGCGATTCGACGGAGGATCCTCCGAACCCCGGGCCGTGAATGGTCTGGGAAGCCCCCATTACGGTCTTATTCGAACCGGATCCATCGATAACCGGAGTGGACGCGAACGAGGTCGCACGGGCTTCGTATACTCCTCACCGATGAACGTCCGAGGACCCATCCCGATCAACGCCGCCGCCGCCTACGGACTCGGGCGACCGGCGCCCGTGAAGCCCGCATCGGACCCGGCGGCGATCCGAGCCGCGGGAACCGTCGATGTCGTGGACATTCGGTCGGCGCCGACGACGGCGATGCAGGGACTCGTCGCGGGAACGGTTCGAAGCGACGTCAACCACGGCGTCGGCTTCGACGGCGATCAGCCGGCCGAACGAAACCCTCGTCCGACCCCCCCGTCGGCGGGCCCGCTGCACCTCTACACGAGCCAGGCGGACCGGATCGAAGCCGCCACCGGGGTCGAAATCGGTCGACACCTCGATCTCGAGGCCTGAACGACGCCCCGAGGCGTCGAACGCCACGACGCCCAAGCCCATCCAGCACCGACCACGGCCCGATCGGNTNCCCTGATCGAACCGCTTTTTCGCATGCGCAACGAGGTTTCCTCGCCCCNTTCGGTTGAGCCGGGACGCCGGGGCCGGTATTCTTCGCGACTCAGGAATCCGCGTTCGAGGACCGTTGAACGGCCGAACCCGGGCTCCGAAAGATCCACGCCCCGCTCGTTCAGGCGGGGCCGTCCCTCCACCCTTCGCCTCCTCAGGGAGACCGTCCTCTCATGGCTTCGACCGGCACCATTCTTCAGGTCATTGGCTCGACCTTTGACGCACAGTTCCCCGAGTCCGATCTCCCCGAGATCTACAACGCGATCGACGTGGAGCTCGAGGCCGGCGGCCAGAAGATCCGCCTCGTGGGCGAGGTCGCGAAGCACCTCGGCGGCGGCGCGGTTCGCTGCGTCGCCCTCGGCTCCACCGACGGCATGCGACGCGGTCAGTCCTGCGTCGACACCGGTTCGCCGGTGACGGTTCCGGTCGGTGAAGGCGTGCTCGGCCGCGTGTTCAACCTCCTCGGTGAACCGGTCGACGAACGCGGCGACGTCAACGCGACGAAGCGAAGCCCGATCCATCGCGATCCGCCCCCCTTCGTCGACCTCAACCCCAAGACCGAGATCCTCCAGACCGGCATCAAGGTCGTCGACCTCCTCTGCCCGTTCGTTCGTGGTGGCAAGATCGGCCTCTTCGGTGGTGCGGGCGTCGGCAAGACCGTGGTCATCCAGGAGATGATCGCCCGTGTCGCGCGAAACTTCGGTGGCTACTCCGTGTTCTGCGGCGTCGGCGAACGAACCCGCGAAGGAAACGACCTCTGGAAGGAAATGCAGGAGGCGGAGTACACCGACGCCGAAGGCAACACCTCCTACGTCCTCGACAAGGTGGCCATGGTGTTCGGCCAGATGAACGAACCCCCGGGCGCGCGACTTCGAGTCGCCCTCTCCGGCCTCGCGATGGCGGAGGAATTCCGTGACGCGTCGGGCAAGGAGACCCTGATCTTCGTCGACAACGTGTTCCGCTTCACGCAGGCCGGTTCGGAAGTGTCCGCCCTCCTCGGCCGGATGCCGAGTGCGGTGGGTTACCAGCCCAACCTCTCGACCGAGATGGGTGCCCTCCAGGAGCGGATCACCTCGACCCGACAGGGCGCGATCACCTCGGTGCAGGCCATCTACGTGCCGGCGGACGACCTCACCGACCCCGCACCCGCGACCACCTTCGCTCACCTTGATGCGTTCGTGGTGCTCGAACGGAAGATCGCCGAGAAGGGCATCTACCCCGCGGTGGATCCGATCGGCTCGTCCAGCCGGATCCTCGACCCGAACGTCATCGGCGAACGACACTACGCGGTCGCCCGCCGCGTGCAGTCGATCCTCCAGCGGTACAAGGACCTCCAGGACATCATCGCCATCCTCGGTGTCGATGAGCTCAGCGAAGAGGACAAGCTCACCGTGGCCCGTGCCCGGAAGATCGAACGCTTCCTCTCGCAGCCCTTCTACGTGGCGGAGATCTTCACCGGGTTCCCCGGCGTCACCACCACCCTCGAAGAGACGATCGACTCGTTCGAACGACTCTGCGACGGCGAAGGCGACGATCTTCCCGAAAGCGCCTTCATGTAC
>NYVS01000003.1 GCA_002684755.1 Phycisphaerae bacterium | reverse complement strand
GGGGAGACGAGGCATCCTACGGAAACCTCAACCCATGTCAACCCACACGCTCACCAAATCTCGAGCGATGCAAGTCGAAAAAGAGCCGTTCAGCCTGCTCGGTGAGCCCCCTGGCTTCCCGAGAGTCGCATCCGGCTGATAAGAAAGCCGTTTTTCGCGACTTTGAGGCCATTCCCATGATCTACGCCTTCTCGAAGGCCTTGGTTCGTGCCCTGTAGAAGAACCTTCAAGGATTCTGGATTTGAGTCGAAATCGACAGTGATTCACCATCTATCCACCGTGGACGGCGTGGACAAACTTGAAAACCACGCAATCAACCGCCACCTCGAGCCACCACCGCAGCGTGAACGGTGTCGACCCCGAGCGCCCGGAGCAGCGATGCCACCGCGGCGAGGGTCTCCCCCGTGGTACAGACATCGTCGACCAGAACGACGGTTTCAACCGATTGCAGCCCCATGCCGACGAGCCGGCGACGTTGGAAACGATGCCCGGGCCTGCGACGCGCGAAGCGATCGAGTTCGACCTGGGGCGGCGCCCATCGACACCGAAGCACGCGCCGGATCGGAATGCGAAGCATCCGGGCCACGCCGGTTGCAATCACCTGCGTGTGATCGATTCCCCGATGCCAGCGCCGCCAGCCGCACGTGGGTACCGGGACCACGACCGGCAGTCGCTTCATGCATCTCGCTCCCGATCGCCAATCGATGGTCGCCGCCACCTCCATGCCGAGTCTTCGACCCAGGATCTCGAGCGGCATCGGCCACGCCTCGTACTTCGCGGTGGCGACCAGCGATCCGAGTCCGTCGTCGTAACGCCCGAGCGAGANGAGTGAATCGACACCGCGAGGAAGCGTGTGCGAGTGCNTGCGCGGAAGCGAATGATCTCGATCGGACATCNCCCGGTGTTCTTCGCNANGCGAGCCGTCTCCTGCTGCAGTCGCGGCGACGAATCGCGGGTCGAGCGACGCGTCGATGATCGTGCGAAGCGCCCGGCCATGCGGACGCGTGGTTCCGACGAGCAGCTCGACCANCNCCGACAGNCGCCGGGTGGCGTTCCTCCGGAGTCGACGAACGTCGACGCGATTCGGTCGCATGCCTGGGTTCCGACGCCCCCGCCTCCACCGCAGCGTATCGACGGCGTGGCGACGTTCTTCGATTCCGGCGGAACCGCGGGCCGGCCGCTCGCGGCGTGTTCCCGCACGTGCGAACCGACATCGATGACGCGTCCCGTCCGAGGCATGAAGAAGGCCCGGACCATCGCGGTCCGGGCCTTCGTGATCTCACGCGAATCAAAGGGTGTTCGATCAGCTGACGGCCATCTTCCGCAGCACGGTCTGGAGGATGCCGCCGTTGCGGTAGTAGTCCACCTCGACCGGCGTGTCCACGCGGGCGATCGCCATGAAGGTCTTCGGCGTGCCGTCCTCGGCGGTGGCGACCACCTCGATCTCCTGCCGGGGCTGGAGATCCTCCGGGATCCGAACCTCGAAGGTCTCGTGACCGGTGAGGCCGATCGCCTCGACGTCCTCGCCATCCTTGAACTGCAGCGGGAGCACGCCCATGAAGACCAGGTTCGAACGGTGGATCCGTTCGAAGCTCTTCGCGATCACCGTCCTGACCCCGAGCAGGTTCGTTCCCTTCGCCGCCCAGTCGCGACTGGAACCCATTCCGTAGTCNCTGCCCGCGAGCACCACCAGCGGAACGCCCTTCTCGCGGTAGTTCATNGCGGCGTCGTAGATGAACTTCACCTTGCCGTCGAGGAGGTCCGTGGTGTATCCACCTTCGGTTCCCGGCGCGAGCAGGTTCCGNATGCGGATGTTCGCGAAGGTTCCGCGGGTCATGATCCGGTCGTTGCCGCGTCGCGAGCCGAANCTGTTGAAGAGNGACACCGGGACGCCCTGCTCGACGAGGTACTGGCCCGCCGGCGAGTCGGCCTTGATCGCGCCCGCCGGGGAGATGTGGTCGGTCGTGACGGAATCGCCGAGCAACGCGAGGCAGCGNGCNCCGGTCACCGGACGAATCTCGTCGACGTCGAGACNCATGCCCTCGAAGAACGGNGGATTCTGGACGTAGGTGCTCGCATCGCTCCACTCGTACATCTCACCGGTCGAGGTCTCGATCCCCTGCCATTCCTCGCTCCCGGTGAAGACNTCCTGGTACTGGGCGAGGAACTGGTCGCGACCCAGGGCCCCGGTCACCGCCCGCTCCACCTCCTCGGTGGTCGGCCAGATCTCCTTCAGCATCACGGGGTTTCCTTCGGCGTCGTGGCCGATCGGATCGACCGCGAGATCGATGTCGACCGTTCCGGCGATCGCGTAGGCGACCACCAGCGGGGGCGAGGCGAGGAAGTTCGCCTTCACGTCGGCGTGGATCCGGCCTTCGAAGTTCCGGTTCCCGCTGAGCACGCTGGTCGCGACGAGCCCGTTCTCGCGGATCGCGAGCGAGATCTCCTCGGGAAGCGGCCCCGAGTTCCCGATGCAGGTCGTGCATCCGTAGCCGACCAGGTAGAACCCGAGGGCTTCGAGATCGCCCATCAGGTCGGCCTTCTCGAGATAGTCGGTGACCACCTTGGAGCCCGGTGCGAGCGAGGTCTTGACCCACGGCTTGCGAACCAGGCCGCGTTCGCGGGCCTTCCGAGCCACGAGGCCGGCCCCGACCATCACGCTGGGGTTGCTGGTGTTGGTGCAGGAGGTGATCGCCGCGACGACGACGTCGCCGTCGCGCATCTCGAACTCCTTGCCGTCGTACCGCACCGCGGTCGCCGGCGGATCCGCGACGGCGACCGCCGCCTCGTCCGGGCCGGCACCGCCGTCACCCGTCCATCGCCCGGCCTGCGAGCCGCCATCGGCCCCGGGACGTTCGAAGACGTCGGTGAGCATGCGTCGCCAGCTTCCCTGCATGTCCGACAGGACGATCCGGTCCTGCGGACGCTTGGGGCCCGCGAGCGCCGGCTCGATCGTCGACATGTCGAGCTCGAGGGCGGAGGTGAACTTCGGTTCGATCTCGTCGTTCCGCCAGAACCCCTGGGCCTTCGAATAGGCCTCGACCGTCTCGATCAGCGATTCATCGCGACCGCTGAGGCGGAGATAGTCGAGGGTCCGGTCGTCGATGGGGAAGAACCCGCAGGTCGCGCCGTATTCCGGAGCCATGTTCGCGATGGTCGCCCGGGTCGCGAGCGGCATGTCCGCGAGGCCGTCGCCGTAGAACTCCACGAACTTGCCGACCACCCCGTGGGCCCGCAGGATCTCGGTGATCCGCAGAACGAGGTCGGTGGCGGTGGTGCCTTCGGGAAGGGTCCCGGTCAGTCGCATGCCGACCACTTCGGGCACCAGCATGTAGATCGGCTGGCCGAGCATCACGGCCTCCGCCTCGATCCCGCCGACGCCCCATCCGAGGACGCCGAGACCGTTGATCATGGTGGTGTGGCTGTCGGTGCCGACCAGGGAATCGGGGAAGAGGACCCCGTCCCGCTCCCAGGTGACCTTCGCGAGGTACTCGAGATTCACCTGATGGACGATGCCGGTCGCCGGCGGCACCACCCGGAAGTTGTCGAAGCCCTGCTGGCCCCACTTGAGGAACTCGTACCGCTCGCCGTTCCGCTCGAACTCCTTTTCGGCGTTCACGGTGAGCGCGATGCCGGAGTTGAACGCGTCGACCTGCACGGAATGGTCGATCACGAGATCGCAGGGCACGAGGGGATTGACCTTCTTCGGATCTCCGCCCAGCGTCCGCATGGCGTCGCGCATCGCGGCGAGGTCGACGACGCAGGGGACGCCGGTGAAGTCCTGCAGGACCACCCGTCCCGGGGTGAACGCGATCTCGGTCTCACCGACGTTGGTGGCGTCGTAGCCCGCCAGCGCCTTCACGTGCGCCTCGGTCACCACTCGCCCGTCGCAGTTGCGGAGACAGCTCTCCAGCAGGACCTTGATCGAGAGGGGGAGCCGGTCGATGTCGCCGAGCGAAGTCAGCGCGTCGAGTCGGTAATAGGAACGATCACCCTCGGGCGTCGAGAGGGTGGCGCGGGCGGAAAACGGATCGTGCGAGGACATGCTGACTCCGGTTCGGTGGGCCACCGGGCCGGAAAGGCCTCGAAAAGCCCACGTTTCGTGACGAACTCGGCATTCTAGCAGAATGGCGAATGGAATCGCCGCGAATCACCCGGATGCGGGCCGCCTCAACGCCGTCGCATGTGCACGTCGAGCCGTGGCCCGGAGACCACGGAGTCGGGTGGCACCGAAGCCGTCAGGAAGACGCCACCGTTGACCACGGACCCACGTCCGATCACGGTGTCTTCGCCGAGGATCGTGGCGTTGGCGTAGACCGTCACGTCGTCCTCGAGGGTGGGGTGGCGTCGATGGCCCCGGCGGATCGAGCCGTCTTCGTCGACCTCCAGACGCTTCGCCCCGAGCGTGACGCCCTGGTAGAGCCGGCAACGGTCGCCGATTCGCGTGGTCTCCCCCACCACCACGCCGGTCCCGTGATCGATGAACATCCGCCGGCCGACCACCGCGCCGGGATGCATGTCGATCCCGGTTCGGGCATGGGCGATCTCGCTCATCATCCGGGGCACCAGCGGCACGCCGGCGAGGTGGAGTTCGTGAGCGAACCGGTGGACCACCAGGGCGGCGAGGCCCGGGCAGCAGAGGATCGCCTCGTCGAGATGGCTCATCGCGGGATCACCCTCGAATGCCGCGACCGCATCATCGGCCAGCAACGCCCGGATCGCCGGGATGCGGTCGAGAAAACGGGCCATCACGGCCTTCGCCCGGTCACCAGCCTCGGACCGAGGACATCCATGACTCCCGATGGGGTCGTAGGCGAACGCCGCCTCCAACTGCCCGGAGAGCATCCCGGCGAGCTCGTCGAGGAGATCGCCGACGTGTCGTTCGAGGGCCTCGGGCTCGACCACGCGGGGGCCGAAGAACCCTGGAAAGGCCAGCCAGCCGAGTCGTTCGACGATCGCCGCCACCACTTCCGCATCCGGCATGGGCGTCCCCGCCGTCCGATGGGACGCCGGATTCGACACCACGGACGCGACCACATCGGCCCGGCGACGCTCGGCATCGGATNGGGATTCGGATGAGNTCGAAGCGNTCGGTTTCGAAGCGTCGTTCATCCCTCGCATCCTAGAACGACGGCTTCCGCTGGGTCGGGCCGGACGGATTCGATGCCATGCCGCCCCCGGACCTCGACCCTCGGCGACCGNCTCCCGNCCCCGGACCCGAACCGAANAAAGACGGCGGCCTCGCAGGGAGGCCGCCGTCCATGGTGTTCAAAAGAACTGGGTCGATCTTCAGATTCGAGTCCGGTCGGACCGGGGCCGTTCGAGCGGGCTCAGCCGTTGCCGCCCTGACCGCCACGGCCGCCACGACCGCCCTGGCCGCCTTCGCCGCCGCGACCACCGCGACCACCTTCGCCGCCACGTCCACCGCGGAACTCCTCGATCATCGACCGACGCTCCTCATCACTGAGTTCGCCGTCGCCGTCCTTGTCGAACCGCTTCATGAACTCGGCTCGCTGCTCCTCGCTCATGCCACCGCCCCAGCCGCCGCCACCGCGACCGCCACGACCGCGCTGCGCAGGAAGGGCTTCCTGCTGCTCGGGCGAGAGCAGTGCTCGGAGCTGNTCGACGTAGCGTTCGTCGATCCGCTCACGGTCTTCCATGCCGTCTCGATACGGATCGTCCTCGTCGCGATCCCGACGACCGCCGCCCCACGGCATGCCGCCGGAGAAGTCGCCGGACATCATCGAGACCATGCGCGTGCCCTGAGCGACCTGGTCGTCGCCCTCGGACTTCCGCAGGGCGGAGACCAGCGAGGTGTTCTTTGCGAGCAACTCGCCGAGGAAAGCCGCCTCGAGCGTCAGGACCGCCTCGTACACGTCCTCGTCGAGCCCTTCGATCTCGCGAGCNGCANCGAAGGATCGCTGNCCNAAGGTCGGTCGGTAGATCCGGTCGTAGGCTTCCTCGAGGAAGGCCATGTTGAGCATGTACTTCTCGTTCTCGTCGACGATGACGTCGGCGAACTGCTGACGGAAGTTGTCGTTGACGTTTCGAACCGCTTCNCGGTACTGGACCTGCTGCTTGAGGACCTTGGTCGCGGCGTCGACGTCGCCGTCACGCATCGCCTTGTAGAGCCGAGGGGCGCTGGAAAGCAGGTAGGCGTCCCGGTTGACCAGGGCCTGATGAAGCTGGATCTCGTACTCGTCGAGCATCGCGTCGACGGAGTCGAACGCGGCATCGGACAGCCCCGCATCGTCGAGGACCGCGAAGAGGTTGACGCCCTCGCCGGAGAGCCGCGCCCTCGGCAGCGACTTCTCACGCACCAGGAACCGTTCGAACGAGGGCCAGAGGACCAACTGGTCGTCGGAAAGCTGGATTTCGACGTTGCCGACGAATTCGCCCTTCAGTCGCTGTCGGTCCGCAACCCACTCCTCGAGGATGTCGAGCATCTCGCCCATGACGCCACGGGCTTCGTCCATCGCCCCGGACTCGACGGATTCCTGCATCATGTCCTGGCCGGCTTCCTGCATCCGCTCACGCCAGAGATCCCGCCGCTCCTCCTGGGACATCTCCTGCCCGTTGGCTTCCTGGATCTCCTCGATCTCATCCCGGACGCTCTGGGCCCGGTCCCGCATGCGTTCCCGCATGTCGCCCATGCCCCCACCGCCCATGAATGACTGCATCATCGCCCGGCCGAGGTCCTGGAGGTCCGCCTGGACCATCTCGCTGCCTTCGCCGAAGGTGTCGGCGTAGTCCTCGATCAGGCTCTCGATGATCGCCCGCTGGCCATCATCGAGGCCGAGCTGCTCGGCGAAAAGCGGGACGTCTCGTCGCGCGAAGTCGGGCTCGAGCAGCTCGCGGATCTCCCGCATGCCACCCATGCCCATGCCACCGCGACCGCCTCGACCACCCCGCTGGGCGGCGGCGGTGTTCGAGAAATCGGTGGATCCGGTGATGGTGTCGAGGCCAATGTCACCACAAATCACGGCGGCACCGCCGATCAAGGCGGCGACGAACGGACGAATTCGAATCCTGCTCATGGGCATAAACCTTTATCTTGTCGAATCTTATGGCTTGATTTGAGGCGAACCGGGCCGCCTGCCAACCAGTTGGAACGTCAATCTCGCCGAATTGTTGCCTGAAGCGGCCCAACGGGGTCAGATCGCCGCGATGGGCCCGATGCCCCGCGAATCTGGCTTCGACGGAATTCCCGACGGGATTGGCATTTCCGACCCCATCGACCAGAGGGTACGAAAAAGTGGCCGACTCCTGCGAGTCGGCCACCTGGAAATTCGGGATCAGCGGGGTGTCAGGCAGTTCGGCGTCGACGACCACCGACGATGCCGGCGACGCCCAGCAGGGCGAGGGCGCCCGGGGCGGGGACGGCGGCACCCGAAACGGCGATGTTGTCGAGCCCGGTCCACGCCCACGGCGAGGTGTTTTCGAGCTCGATCCGAACGCTGCTCGATGCACCAAACTCCACCGCGACTGTCGCGACCTCACTGGCACCTGCGAGCGAGAAATCCGCTTCGAAGACCACGCTGTCATCCGCATAGACTCGGACCGCAGAGTTGCTCTCCCGGTCGAGGTAGCCGGAAATGTCGAATGCAACCCCTGATAACAACATCTCTGACGGGTCGAAAACCGAAAGCTCGAGGCTGCCCACGGCGTCCACGCCGCCCGGCTGGCTCGCATAATCCCAAGCAAACACAACTCCAGGAGTGCCATATCCCGTCGCGTAGAAGTTGAGGTGCTCCGCCGAGATGTCGAAAAATGATCCCACTGCCCCCGATTCGGAAGACCAGGTGATGTCAGTACCAACCCCGTCCGGAATGTCCAATAAAAACGTGTCCGCCGACGCGGCACTGCAGAGCGACGCTGCGACAGCAACACCCACTGCTGTGAATCCATGGTTCATTTTTTATTCCCTTTCCCATTCCCAATTTTCCACTTCCATCCCACGCCGAGTGAGACTCTTGAAAGTTGCCCTTAGAAGACCCGCTGTCAATTCAACTCTGGATTTTGTGGCTGAATCTGACTCCGACCTGTCACCTCTGGTCTGCTATCGCGTTTCTTAACGAGGGCCCGGCAGCCGCTTTCAACGCAGCGATAAGGCTGTTCGTCGCCTCGCTGCTCGCCCGCACCTCGCGATCCCACCGCCGGTGAAGAAAGAGCATGAGAAAAGGGCCCCGCATCGTTGCAAGATGTACGCCGAATCGCCCGGGAGGGATGAAGTTCCGTTACCGCGTTTCCTGGGAGGACGCTCTCATCGCTTTGAAATCGAACGCAATGTGACGAATTCGTCCGCCTTCAGATCTCCATGCAACACCAAAAGATCCGCACCCGGTGGAATGAACTCGAAGACGACATCTGCCACATCATTTCTCGACCAGACCTCGAGCTGCGATCCCCGAACTTCGACCTTGATATCTCCCGGCGTGCTGAGCGCTCGGGCCCGAGCGAGTACGTCCTTCATCGTGACCGCCCATCCGCCAACGAGCCCGCAGCGTAGAACCGCAAGTCGAATCAACTCGGGTTCGCAGTCCGGATGAGCGCCGAGAACGACGTGGGCTCCTGCGTTCCGTTGGTCGATGCACGCTGCGGCGTACCTCGCAAAGTAGGAAAGGCCCTGCTCACCGACACTTCCCTCCACGGGAAAATGGAGGGGAAACGCCCACAATTCGCTGGCACGCTCACCGAGCCAAGCCGGCCGAGGCCCCGTGGCGAGATGATTCATCTGCTCGGAGTAGATCGCCCCACCCGCTTCGGCCTCCAGGAGCGAACGGCGTCCACTGAAATATTCAGAGTGCTGGGATGAATGAGCGGTCACACCCTTTCCCACGCAGGATTGTCTAGAGAGTCGAGTGCTGTGCACCCCTTCCTCCTGTCCATGTCCCCGAATCGCGTCTCGCACCGCTTCGTTGTGGTGCGCTCCTTCAAGAAAAAACCAAGATCCACACATGCCGCCGATCACCTTCGACTGGATCTCCAGAATCCGATCGATCCGACCCTCCGGGACGGGGCGATCCACGTCGTAGCGAACCGAGACCGCGAAATCCGATCCCGCCGGCCAAGGTCTGATCCTCACCACCGCCTGGCCCGCTTCGGCGGCGATGGCATCGACAATCCGACCCCACATCGCCTCCAACGCCTCCACCGCCTGGTCGTATCTCGAGTCGCTGATACAGAGTTGGCCGTGATCGATGTGCGGTTGCTCGATCATCTTCAGCCAATTGTCCAAAAGGGATGCGGAGATCAGACGTTCCCCGGGATCGAAGAAGCGGAAGTCGGCGCCTTCGATCGCAGTGGCGATCGGCTGGAAGCCGAAACCCTCCCATACAAGCTCGATCCGATCCTGCACCGACGACAAGTCGGAGAAGTCCGCGCCCTCGAAATGGATCGCCAGCCCGGCGACCAGCCCTGAAGCCAGAAGCGAACGCTCGATATTCGGCTTTCCAGGCACCAGCGGTAGAAGAGCGCTGTCCTCCATCCGCCAGATCGAGGTGCCCATCACTCGGACGACCTCTTCAAGAAGGAACGTACGGCCCAGCGCCAGCGCGGCGAATCCAATCGCACACAGCTGTTTGGAGTTTCGGCACCGGGGAAGCCAGAGCTGCAATCCGGCGACAAGACGATCCGCTGCGGCATCGGATCCCGATTCCCGAATCAATAGACCGGCGTGAGCAAGCACGGCGGGACGAGACATGATTCGAGCCATGGCAGTCTCGTACAACGACTGATTCCCGGAAATGCAAGAGGCAAGATCTCTGAAATATCGTTCCGGAACCTCGCCACTGAAACACTCCCGAACCATGTCGTCAAGGTAAGAAAGATCCGATTGCACTCTGCCAGGGCCGAAGGACGAATGTTTCAGCACGGACGCGTTCTCGTCAATTCGAAGCCACGCCCCGAACGCCTCGCGTGTCGATTCGCCGAAGACCCTTCGATACAATTCCGCGCACAACATCGATTCGAAGAGGTCATCCCCGGGATCCTGATGAGAAGACTTGCGAAAACGTCTTCTAGCGATTGCCAGCATCGACCGAGCACGATTCGTGACCGTGGGCTCGACCAGATATCCATTGTCTTCCCGAACGCATTCGAGACGGGCCGGCAACGCCACTCGGGTTCCACCGGGAACCACGCATTCGATCGGCTGCCGCGCCGGAATCCCCGAAGCGAGCCTGAAGCAAGCAGACGATCCCTCATCTTCTGGCTGGATGGCCTCCCCGAGATCCAACATGATCACCGGCCCGTCGGCGGATCCTGCATCAGCGTCAAGCAGACGGAGGTTCGGCCTACGAAGCGCGATGACGAGGATGCGAGCGGCTTCACGCAGACGCGGCGACCTCGCGTGAATGTAGATCGACCCACTCGTCATTCGATACGGGCTCCTGACCTACGCGGGGCTGCGAACCTAAATTCGCCATGGATCCGACCAAGAACGACGGTGCCGACGCAACAGAAAAACGACCGTCTATCGAGCGGGGATCCTTGATTGCCACAGATCTTCACGAAAGCCCATGACAGTGGGTTTCCTGACATCGTAGTTACCGGGGTGCGTGAGGAACCGGATGAACGAATCCGGAGGAAGCTCGCGGTAAGTGTCGGGATTGGTGATCAGTCCGGCCGTCGGCATCTGCCTAACCCGAATCGACTCGCCGACGTCGGTGAAACTCGCCGACACCGATGCGGCACGCGTTATCTCACCACGAATCATCGTGTCGTAGAGCATGATCCCTCTCGACTCGAGTTCCTTGGAGTAGAGCGGCGTATCCCGGTTGTTGGGGACGCGCTTGCCCCGACCGTATCCGTGGGCCGTTCCAACCCGGAATCGAACGCCGAGCGACTCCCAGCGATCGACCTGTTCGTGCAGATATTCGACCGTCTCCTTGATTCTGGGATCATCCGGATTCTCGCACTCCTCCGCGGACGCGGGAAAGAGACGCTCGCTCGCATTGAGGTGGAGCCCGATGTAGGCATCGGGATTGAGTTCCCTGATCTCAGCTATCAGTCCCGTCGGATCCTTCCCCTTGAAACCCCGATATCTGGGATCATCGATGGGAAGGAAGTTGTAGAGCGCGGGGAATCCGAGAGCGCCCTCGATGCGAGCCGTCTCCAGAATGCTCTCCCGAGCCATGCCGTGATTCAGAATATCGATGTCGTGCATCAACGCCACCGAACATGGTCTCCCGCTGATGCTGGCGGTCAGTAGTTCATCCTCGCTAAGGCCGTGTACTCCGGCTTTGGCCATGGTCTCGAGAATCGTCGCGTAGGAGAATCTCTTCCACTCGTAGCCATGATCCCTCATGAAAGTGGAGCTGAAGGCGTTCCGTTTAACGACCTCGATGTCTGCATCCCCAAGGTGAATCGCCCAGTCCCCGATCACACCCTTTCGGCGGGCGGCATCGCGATCCTCGATGTGCTTCCGCCCGGTCAACTTCATGAACGAATTCTTCTTCATCACCTCACGAATCGTTCCCGAGTCATAAGACAAATCCAGAAAATCCGCGATCCTTCCGTAGGTCGACGCGAACGACTGGTGGAGATCCTCGTATTTCACGAGCATGACGTTTTCGGCGTCCTGACAACGGGTGTATCCCGCGTGGTACTCCTCCAACTTGTCGAGAATTCCGGCGCAAGACTTGTTCCGCCCGGCGGACATCCATTTCTTCGTCCCTCTCTGGTGAGAGACGACGACATCTCGTGGGTCGCGAACGATGAAGACGAATCTGCTTTCGGGAAGCATTCGACATGCCTTGTCGATGCTCAAAGCATCCGCGGGCGCTTTCGAAACGTAGCGATCAGCCGATTCGAGTTCACTGACTGCAACTCTGCACGCCTCGTCGACCTCCGTCTTGCGACCAAGGTGCATCACCGGTAGTTCGCCTGGAACCTGGACCACATCGGGATGCGCACCGATGCAGTTTCTGAGCCAACTGGTACCTCCGCGAGGGAAGCCCGTTACGAAGATAAAATTCTTGGAATCAGTCATAGAAGATCAGAGCCCGACGACAGATGAGTGTGAATCAGACTGAAAATGATATCAGTTGGTCAAACAATGCCGCAGCCCGACGCCCGGGCGAGGAGGTGGTATTCCGATATGGACCGGCGATCCTCCGAAACATTGAATCGTGATCTGTCTCGAGCTTCGATTGACCAGCTTGCATGTATGATCCGAAAATGCCCCCGAGTCCGCCTGGTCTCCTCGCAACGTGGTCGCATCGAGCAATGCGTGTCGGACGCTTACTGCACGCATCCGGCTGGCTCATCGCGCAACTTGACCGATCTGGCCGTCGCGATGCCCTCGTCGCTACGAGCCTGCAGGCCATCTCCATCGGATTCATGGCGTTGTTCCTTGTACTCGTCGTCGAAGCACTCAGGCTCGTCGAGGGGGGGGAGTCCACAGCACCCACGCATCATGCCCTCGGTGTGTTTTTTGGAGGAGATCCCAGCCTGCCCACCTTGGCCGCCGCGATCGCGATCACCGGAACACTCGGCGCTGCCCTGCTCCTATCCTCACAGATCCTGATCCTCAAAGTTGCCAGAAGCCAGCACATCAACCTTTGCGGATCCGGCCTTTGTTGGCTCGCCAGCAGAAACGAGCGTGCGGATACGGACGTCAAGCGGCTCATCGTCGCCGCCAGAATGTCGGCACTCGGAACCCGGGTGACGCTCGGGCTTCCGTCGACCGTCCTGATGTTCTGCGGCATCACTGCGTTGCTCTTGTGGATGAACCCGATCGTCGCTTCAGCCGCGATCGCCGTGAGTGTTCCCGGTGCGTTCGTGATCTACATTCTTAATATTAGGGCCGCGCGAATTCAACGAGAGTACCTCGAGAATCGCAGCCTGATCTCCAATCGCTTTCGCGAACTCACGAACGGCGAAACGCTGCCTCCGTCACCTTCCGATTTTGAGAATGATGAAGTATCTCCAGCGTTCTCATCACTCTGGGGCCGATTACGGATTCAGACAGAATCCCAGGCTGTCCCGGTCGTCACGATGGCCGTCGTGCTTTCACTCGTTTTCGCTTTCTCACCGACGTGGAGCTCCGGAACGGGAGCGATCGGCCTCGTCGCATTCGTCCTCGTCCTCCGGGTCGGCCTGGGCGCCTTCGGCAAGATCTCCACGAGTATCACGACGTTCAGTCGGTATTTCAAAGAGATCGAGTGGCTGATTGGCGTGAAGGCGAAACGCCAGCTGGACAAGGTCGGCACCCCCTCCATGAACGCCGGCTGGACCTTCAACGCTGATGCCCGATTCGAAGAAGACGAAGTGGACGAGTGATCAGCCTCACTCAAGAGGCGTGATCTATAGATGAAGATCCTTGGTGAACGCTATGCACACAGAAAAAACCAACTTGCTCAACCTCACTTGGGGAGACCAGTTGTTCTTCCCCAAGAAGCCGAAGCTAAAGCCTCACCACATTCTGGATACAACCGAAGCCCAGCGAAAGCGCAGGCTCAACTACGACTGGAAGGCGTACACCCCGGAAGGGCTGTCCTTGATGCAGGAGTACTGGGATAGCTGCATCGCCGAGTTTGCTTCAAGGCTCCCGTCGCGTTTCCAGGAACCGAGCGGCGAAATCCATGGCATCAATCTTGGAACGTTCAACGGCGCGTTCCAACGCGCCTGGATGAACAAGGGCTACAAGATGTTCGGCGTCGAGCATGATCCAGATGCCAGCCAGGAACTCGCCAGCTATGGATGCGACGGTGTGCAGGCCGACTTCTTCGATATGCCTCACGTGGAAACCGACCGGTTCGATTTCGGCATCGTCGAGCGAGCGCTCTGCTCCCCCAAATATGAAAAGAAACGGCCTCAGAAGCTGTTCCAGGAGATGCTTCGGATCATCAAGCCGAATGGCGTGCTCATGGGAACGCTTTATGAGCACTGGGGCAGAGAGGTGGTCGAGGAGCTGGCACTCGAAGGCACGCTTGAACTGTTCCTTGTTCCAACCTCAAAGTGGCCGACACTGGGCTTCACCCTCGACCGAACAGGGGCCGCAACGACTGTTCCGACACACGAAGAACAAATGACAATGCTCCACGACTTCGTTGAATCGAAGCAACCGCACGAGCTAGCTCACCGACAGGGAATCGGCAATATTCGAACCTGCCCTGAAGGCACGCTCGCCCATCTGCTGATCGACAATGAAATCGCGATCCTTCCTTCCGATCCCAACCAAAAGCCAGAAAGCGAACGATGGACGACCAGCAAGTGGTCTGACATCATTTTCACTCCCAAGGTCACATGGGACATACCGTCCAAGGCAAATGGAATCGTTCTTTCCGGTTCAAGGCCTCTGATGAATGCCGCCCGGAAGGAACTTGGGCTGGCAAGTTGCTCCATCCCGATCAAAGGGGCAAGGCCGGCCTCAGCAGCCGCAAAACAACTCACCAACCATCGGGGCGGTATGGCACTGGTGGACGTCACGATCTTTGACGCCAAGCGGAACCGAAGAGGCGGCAACCGGGTTCCTCTCGATAAGCACCGGCTCTATCTTGAACAATTACTGGGAACACTGTTGGAACTGGACATGGCCGTGGCACTCATCCTTCCCGCTGCGCAAGATCATCCAGAACTGCCCAACCTCGAAACATATCTTGAGGACGATCGCGAATTGGCTGAGACCTTTGGTTTGACTGCCATCATCATGCAACTTGATGACACGCATTTGGAATGGATACCCGGTGCGATCAAATCCATCAGTCAGGCTGTAGCCAAGCACACTTCTTCATGATGTACCACGAGCCCCAAAAGCATGATACGAACGCCATTCCCTGTATGGGAGATGCCGCAGATCTGCTGTTGAATGCAATCTCGGAACACCAACCCGAATCGCACGAGTCCCTGCTGTCAAGCGACATCAATCTCGTCATGAGCATCAACTCGATGCCCATAATTCCTGAAGAATGCACAACGATCATTGGTGTGGAGGATCCCCTGCGGAGAGATCCAGCGATCCAGGATCGGCTCGGTGAGTCGATTCTTTCCAATGGCGGGCAGTGGATCAAGATGTCGGCCAAGTTCCGTCGCTGGGGTCCGGATTCCCTGACCGAGGGTGGAACCATCAATCGGCGAGGTTGGAAGGCAATCAGCAAAGCCGTGACCAACGCCGGGACCAGACAGCTTTCCGCGAGCGAGGCGAACATCGTCGACACCGATGTCGACGATGAGTTCATCCTCGAGCACTGGCCGGATCGAAAGGTCGTAAAGACCAATCTGTCGATCGCTCTGATCTTCCTGACCACAATGCGTTCCAAGGCCGTACCCACCGCGATTCTCGAGAACAAGGTGGTCATGCCGAACACGGCATGGGATCCGGTGGAGGTCGGTGAACACATCGACTGGTCGATCAAAGGCCCGGACAGATCATGGCAGTCCTGCTTCCTGGCCTTGGACTTCCTGAAGAATGCAGCCACCGTTCTTTCACAACGACTTCTTGAGACAGGGGGCGACGGGACCGATTCGGATCCGGAGAAAGAAGACCTCTCCAGGGCACTGACCCGAAGAATCACGGATGTCGCGATCGACTTCATCGAATCGAATCCGCCCGGCGGCGGCGGCGCATCCAGATGCTGGCACGAGGGAACCGCGACAAAACGGCTGGTCAATCTTCTCGGGATCTACACCGTTCTTCATGCGCAGACCGGCATGGAGCGGGATTGGCTGCTCTCGTCGCTTTCCAGGATTCACAAGTCGATCCTTGTTCACGCCGCCCTGATCATGGACCCGCGTCAGTACATTCGCTCTGGAAATCATGGTCTCCGGCAGGACGTCTTTCTCTACGCCGCCGGCAGCATCATCAACAACATCACCGGCGAATGCACCTGGGCGAAGACTGCCATGGAACGAACCTCCGAGTTCCAAGTCGATCTCGGCGTCGGTCCCGATGGAGCATGGTGCGAACACTCGACGGGCTACCACTATCTCGTCATGAACCTTCTGGGAAAGATGTTCAAGGCCGCCTCTCTCGCAAAGAATTCCGACGACCTTCGATATCTCTCCGCCGTGATCATGCGGATGATGGATCACTATCGCCTCATCGCCAACAACGACTCGAGCCTGCCGATGATCGGGGACACGAGCGCGAAGCACGCGGCAGGAGGCGATGCCGCTGCTGAAAGAAGAACGGCCCTCATGAATCTTCACGATCTCGTCTCCCAGGGCCCGACGGGCAAAGCGGCGACCTCCCGAGATCCCCGTTCCTCCATCCGTCCTCGAAGTGGCTTTGACAGAAGTGGTTGGTTCCGGGCTAGGAGCAGCGACGAACTCGAGGTACTCTTCCACGCACAGTTGAACTCAGCCAAGCACAAGCATGCCGACGATCTGTCTTTCGTGGTCAGGAAGAATGGAATCGAATGGGTCGTCGATCCAGGCGCCTTGAACAAGGAAGTCGGCAACCAGATACGCGATCACTTCCGGCTGGACGCCTCGGCCCACAACACCTACACCGTCAACGACCTGAGCTACCCGTTCAAGCGAATGGACTGCAGAACCATGCTCGACCTCCACTTCGAGGGAGATGGCTGGTCGGCGGCAAGCGGCATCAATGAGCGATACGCCGGCGGCTCCGTACGACGCACAATGCTCGTGCTTCATGAATTGGGATCGATTTTCATCGTCGATTACCTGCTGAGCAAAGGGGAGACATGCAAGTGGAATTCGCACCTCCACCTCGGCCTTGGGATCGAAGCCACGAAAACCAGTGACCAGGCGATCCTGGCGACNTCGCCTCGGGGAGAAACAATGCGAGTCGACTACCACGGGCCCACTCCCAACCTGTCGATCATCACCGGCCAGAAAGAGCCTCCTCTCGGATGGCTTGAAACCGGATGGTCGAAGAGTGCGCCGGCATCGGTCGTGGTCAATGAACTCCATGGAGACAAGGTCGTCTCCGCAATGCACATCACATTCGGGGATTCTCCATGTCCAGCAGAGGTTGCCATACTTGGTAAAAAGACCACTGTGACATTAGACACGGCCACCGACAAAGCAAGTCGATGGATGATTGAAGCAAAGACGGGCGACGTAGAATTCGTAACCCTGTAGAACGAATGACATAACCAGCGAACTGCTCACGCCAACGCTCGACTCGATGAGCCTGCTGGGCACGGCGGAGTCACTCCTTATCGCGGCCTCGGGAATCGAACGATCGATCATCGACCCGGTAATCGGCCAGGTGACGCCCGGCTCCCTGTTCGGGAACTACGGCGACAACCACGTCACGACCGATGTCGTGNACCTCAAGGAGTTCGACGACGACCGGTTCGATCTGTTCTCGGCATCCCTGCTCTTCGACTACGTTCCTCGGACGGAGGATGCCCTTGAATCGGTCTCCAGAGTGCTGCGCAATCGGTCGGTGATGTTCTTCCATATCGGCGAGGGCAGATTACACCCCGACGATCGCCCCCCCTACGTAAAGCGCATGCGAACGGACTGGACGGCGAAGTACTACCCCGAAGACTATGAACAGCCCATCGTCAAGATGGGACGCAAGTGGATCGAGAACAAGCTCGAGTCACTTGGATTCACAACCACACAATACACCTGGTCTGAGCCAGGCAGCCCCAAGAACATCACTTGGTGGCTTGCGCGGCGTGATGGCTGATCATGCCTGGCGGACCACTTCCGCGACCGTTCGCTGGCCCAGCTGCAGCCTGCGCGACGGATCGTAGTTGCCCGGATGCTGCAACATGATCAAGAGCGAGCCCGGTGGCAGCGCACGGTAGAGCTCGGGATCATCAAGGTCTCTGCCGCTGGGCGCGTCATACACGCCCATGGCTCCACCGACATCACTGATCTGCATCACATGGCTGGCAACGGACTTCAGTTTCGGTCGAATGTTCGTGTCCCAGAGTTCGATGCCATTGCGGGAAAGCTCATCCGCGACAAATGGACTGTCTCGGTTGTTGGGTCGCAGTCTTCGTCGTCCATATCCGTGAGCGGTTGCGAATTCAGGTTTGAGACCAGCTTGAGTGAACGCGGCAATCTGCTCTCTGAGAGTATCGAGGATCACTGGCATCGCGTCCTGATCATTCTCGCCCATGTCGGGAGCGTCCTTGTCGTAGTGCCGCTCAACGGGGTTGGCATGCATGCCAAGTTCGACGGATGGGTGATGCTCTGCAAGCTCGCGGGCAAATTTCGCCACCTGGTCAGTCGACCACTTTGCGTACCTGAGATCATCCAGAGGAAGGACGTTGTAAATGGAATGAACACCGAATTCGTCATCAAGTTGGGCTGATTGCTCAACCCAATCACCCCGCACATCATTGAGGTAGTCGATGTCGCGAAGCATCACGACGTTGAGGCGGTCATCAGCTAATCGAGTGTTCAGGAGGTCGTCGACTGAGAGGTGGTTCGGATCACACGAACGGATTGCGGCATAGATCGATCGATAGGTGGGGGGTGCCCAGTTGTAGCCGATGTCCGACATCATCGACATCCAGTACTCACTCTTGCGGATCCACTCGGCTTCCTCATCTTCCAGGTGTTCGATCCAGTCACCAACGACACCTTTTCGGGCGGCAGCGTGACGATCTTCCTTGTTTCTGGATCCGGTTGCCCAGAAGTTGTTCTCCTGCCAACAGGCATCAATCAACTCTTCATCGAAGGACAAGCCGCAGTGCTGGTAGATACGCCGCATGGTTGCGGAGAAGTCCTGATGCAGGTCTTCATAGCGGACCACGAGCAGGTTCTCCGCATCTCCGGCATCAAGTCGCCCATTCCAGTACTTCTCGAGTTTGCCAAGGCACCCATCCACTTTGCTGTTTCGTCCTTCAGTCCATTCACGAGTACTGCGCTTGTGACTGATG
The DNA here is from genome assembly GCA_002684755.1 of Phycisphaerae bacterium. The sequence continues at coordinate 14,124 of NYVS01000003.1, read as the reverse complement.
AAGGCGTCTCGCGGGTCGCGCACGATGTACACGAATCTGGATTCCGGCATGGCTCGGCAGGCCTGGCCGATGAATGGCGCATTTGCCGGAGCCTTGTTGACATACTTGGGAGATTTCGGAAGTGATTCGATGGCGGCCGTCACTTCATTGATGACTCCGGCGGTGTCACTGGACAGATTCTTGAAGATGGGCATCTCACGAGGAATCGCCGTCACATCAGGGTGAAATGCGACACAATCCCTGAGCCAGGAAGTGCCCCCCCGGGCGAATCCCGTCACAAAAATCATCTGATCCATCGACATGTCTCGGACTCCGTCGTTGCTCATGATGGGAAGAACCGTGCTCGTATTCGAATCGGGGTCGTGCCTCGAGGGATGCCGCTTCGCCAGGTCCGCGAAGGTGCAGTGCCAGACCGCCCGTGCGGCGCAGTGCTCGATCATTTCGTACAACTGACTGCGATGTATATCCGGATGGTTCATCAATACGACATGTTCGCCCATGTCCATCGCATGATCCGCCTCCTCGCGAACCCGGTCCAGGTTGTGCGCCTCCGGTTTCATGCCAGCATCCAGGCTCAGATGCACACCGGGAAGCAGGAGAGTCGAGTCATGCGCTGAACCGCGCTTGTCTCGTATCACCGCACGATGAGGAATGCGATTTCGACGACCGAGCATCTCTCCGTAGCTCATGCCACACTCGATCGCCCATCGCCACTGAACCTGCCCCAGCCACCCTCGGGATCCACGACCACCATGGGCGGTGTATCCGTCAGGCCTCACCCCGAACATCCGCTCAAAGGCCTTTACCTCGGCATCGAATTCCTCGAGTGTGCCCGCTTCGGTGTGCAAGAGCAGTTCGTGACCCGCATCGAGGATGCGCCGAGCGGCATCGGCATCCGGNTTTCGGATCAGGAAACCACTGCTCAGCTTCGCACCATGCTCGTCACAGAAGCGGATCAACTCATCGATCGATGACGATTCGACCGCCCGATCATGATCGAGCCTGATCGTCAACCCGGCGGTCTTGCCGGCGGGCCATGCATACCCCCGATCAAGACGCCATGCTTCATCCAGGCCCAGTGAATTGACCTGGCGGATGAGCCATCTCCGGACCGCATCTGGATTCGTGTCGTTGGTTCGCTCGTAGAACCCGTCTTGCAGCGGCTCGAAGTTCAGTTCGGAGGCGAGGAGCTCAAGCAAGGGAAACCCGAGACAAAGCACGTTCGAATCACGCCATGCGAGATCCAAGACGTCGCCATCGACCTCACCCCTGAGAACCACCTCGCCATGCTTGCCGCCTTCACCAGGGTCGGACGTCAGTATCCCGAATTCTGCCGAATCCTCCTCACCCGAATTCGGCGCGATGAAGACGGGATCGGGATAGTCGCCCTTGGCAGGGATCTCCCTCGTCGATGTCGTGGGGAAAGCAACCACACCAATCGAATCTCCCATCGAATCCAGAAGCCGGACGGATCGCGCAGGCCGGGATCTCCCTTTCCAACCGGCCGCCCTGATCACCGGCGAAAGCGGTGGTACCTCCGACGCTCCGCTGCTGAACAAGTCGACGAGAATCCGAGGATCCCGACGGTCGCAGTCGAATCCGAGCCAGTCGAATACCGCAGGCAGCGAAGGCTGCCAGTCGGCTCTTCCCCGACGAGTCGGGAAGTCGCCAGCCGATGGCTCGGCGACGCGTACACCAGCCGGTCTCTTCTTCTCGTTCAACGAAGGTGCATCCAGACTTCCATGCGAGTTGGCCTGCGTTTCAGGTGCAAGAGTCATTGCATCAAGTTCGGCCGAGCCAGATGCCTGAAGGTCGCCCCGAGGGCCTCGATCACACAATATGATAGCGATCATGCGGATGCTTTTCGGCAAGAACAAATCCNCCCTCGCCGATGTTCTGCGAAACAAGAACCTCGAACAAACACTTCCGACCCACGGTGTCCACCGGGTGTTCACGCAGGACGGGGAACAGAAACCCTTCGATAAGTCTCCTGAGGACGCCGGCCACCTCCTGACCCCCTTGCCGTCACAAGCGGCTGCAGTTGCAGTGATCCATCACTCCCTCCCATTGTTCAGTTCCAACTGGTCAAGGGCCTTCGTCGAACACATCGCGAACGGGGTGGTCGAGGGCGGAATGGTCGTTCTTCCCGAACCAAGACGCTCGAGAAGCCCTCTGTTGCATGTGAGGGATCTCACCGCCATCCTCGGACCGCCGGCCCGCTCGCTGGAGATCGACTCAAGGAACTACCTGGTATTCATCGCCCCCCCACAAACCAACACGCCATCCACACTTCAGTGGGCGATCAAAGAACAGGATTCCCTGCGTGATGGAGAGCGAGATCGTAGGAAATTGATCGAAAGGTTCGAAGTGGGAAGCCGTCCCGAGCAGCTCGAGATTTTGATGGCAGAGGGCTCAGTCATCGGACCGCCGGACAAGACGCTCCACGCGAGCGTGGATTCCAACTACGCAGCCGCACTGTTCACATATTTCCATGTCGCGGTCGCCCCCAAGATGATGCTCATGAGCCGACTGGCCGGCGAAGTGGACATCACCAGGCCGCTGCACCACGTCGATGTCGGAGGTGGGATGGGCAATCTGGGGGCGGAACTCATCCTCGACTCGAGCACCCCGGTTGAGACCTCGGTGAACGTGGAGTTCGACGCCGCTCGAATGATCATGGGGCGGTCACTCCTGAAGATGTACGAATCCGAACTGACCGGAAAATGGAGCTTCCAACTCAAATTTGCGCAGGATTACGCATTTCAAGAGCAGGCCGACATCGTCTCCATGATCGGTTCGATGTTGTACCTGCCGCGGGAGGGACTCGTTCCCTGCATGGACCGCGCCTGGGACTCGCTCAATCCAGGGGGGATACTCGTGTTCTACGAACACATCAAACATCCCAGATTCGTCTGTGACCACCACGTGATGTTCGAAAAGGACGAGATCGAATCGCTGTTGCGTCGATTCGGTGATTTCGACTGCATCTCCGGAACCAGCCTCCTGCCGGTGGCGAACGAGGACGTCGGGGACAAGAGCGTGTATCGCGTCCTGCGCAAGCCACGGTGACCAAAGAAGGTCCGATCCCCAAGTTCGGATGCCCAACGAGCCTCAGTCGGCGGCCGCGTTGATCACCGCGAAGTTGATGCGGGGGATGCCGTCGTCCTGCGGGCTTAACGTCCCCGTCGTGAGGCTCCAGTCCCCGTCATCACGGTCGATCTCCGCCTGGAGGAAGATCCTCCAGCTTTCGGGCGACCAGAAGTTGATGTGGTAGTAAGATCGATCGATTCGCCCGTTGGGGACGGTGAGGATCATCGTGCCACCGGGATCGATGGTCTGCAGGAGATTCGCCAGGGCCCGGCCCGGCGCCTCGAGGTGCTCGAGAACCTCGGTGCAGATCGCCACATCGAAGCGATCCTCGAACCGCTCGTAGATGTCCCACTGAACGATGCGTGCTCCCGGCAAACGCTTTCTGGCGTGATCGAGGGCGATGGTGGAGAAGTCCGCGCCTACGACAATGGAGGGTCTGGATCCTCTAAGCACCTCCTCGAGTACCAAGCCCGGCCCCACCCCGAAGTCGATGACCCGTCGACCATCGAACGAAATCTCGTGGTCGAGAATCAGTGATCGAAGCACTCGACCGAAGCCAGAATATTTCTTCTCCTCGATGTCCGAAGAGAAGAAATCATTCATTCCTTCCGGCGTGTTGTGAGCAAGCGTCTCAACGGATCCAGCGTTCTTCAAGCTGCCGAGCTGCGCCCGCAGTCGCTCGATCGAATCCTGCTTACGAGAGACCATCTCCCGTGCCTCTGCAAGCTTGATCCGAATCACCTTGTTCTGCCCCTGAAGATTCTCAAGGGCTTCCTGCTTTAATTTCAGGGCCGCGATCGCTTCGGCGGTCGTCTTCATTGCTGCGGTCTCCTAGCGTTTTCTTCAGCGATGATCCACATGGTCAAAACCGAGCAGACGAGGATTCTTCGACATCGTCCGGCGGTCTGGAGCAATCTCGCCCCGGAATTCTCCGGCGAGGGTCACACCGCCGCAGTTTCCACATCGAATCGCTCGGTGTAGATTCCAACGAGGCGACGTGCGTAGACCGCCCAGTTGTCATGCTCGATGTAGGTGCGGCAAGCCTTCTGCATGGTCTCCAGACGCTGCCCGTCGATGCCAGCGAGAATTTTCGACAACGCGGTTCCGTCNAATTCTTCGGGGATGCATATGCCGATGCCATGGGTATCGACGACCGTTTTCAACTCCGGGAACGGACTGACCAGCATGGGGACCCCTGCCACCGGGNATTCCCAGAGCTTGTTCGGAGAGCAGTACCAGTGGTTCAGACAGGTGTTCTCGTAGGGAATCACCCCGAGATCGCCACCACTGGTCCACGACTGGAGTTCCGCCTGCGGCGCGGGAGGAATGAAACGGATGCGGTGACCATTCGGATCCACATTCTGGGCGATGACCTTGAGATCGTCTTCGATGTTCCCCCAGCCCATCATCACCAGCACCCAGGGTTCCGGTATCTGGGCCGCTGCCCGGACGAGACCTTCAAGTCCACGGTGACGAGCGAATCCTCCTTGATACAACAAGATGCGCCGGTCATCCTCGAGGTCCGCTGCCGCTCGGAGCAGTCGGGACGGCGCCAACGGTTCGCCGTCGAAGATGGTTGCATTCTTCACCACGACCGCCGGGGGGAGCGAGGGGTATCGTCGCGCGTGCTCCCCGGCGATCGAGTCGTTCACGGTGATNAACGCATCGACCTTGGGTGACTCCCGACGCAGGACCCGTTGCCAGATCCGCCGCTTGAGAGGATGCATCTGGGATACTTCTTCGTACAACTCGTGGCTGTCAAAGACCAGAAAAGCGGACGCATTGGTCTCACACCATTTCGCGCCGACAGGGAGCATCGGCAGGTCGTGACAATGCACGGCCTGCGGCTTAAGACGGTCAAGTTCCTGCCGATACACCCTGGAGACGACGCGCTGCTTCCGGGACTGGTGCCAGGTCGACAAGAGGGACGAGACCATCGATCGAGACTTGATCAACAGCGAACCGATACCGACACTCGCCACGCTCCTCGAAGCGACCGCACCGAAGATCTCCCGCTGCTTGATTTTCGAGGATCGGGAGGCCCGCCTCTGGCGAGCCAAGAGCGACGCGGCTGCAAGGAGTGACCCGCCCGCGATCAGGCTCGGCAGGAGTCCGAAGGACAACAGCGGCTCTTCGATCCGATTCAACAAGACTCGCAGCGGCGTAAAAAGGCTGACGACGGCCAGAATGACCATCATCCCAACTCCAAGCAGGAGCACTCTCGCACGAATCCGGTAACGCTGGAGGAGTAGGCGAGGCCCCAGATCGACCCGATGGACCGTCACGTTGTCCGAACGCCGGGTCACTGGATCGTTGCAGCGATTGTCCTGAATGCCGATGATATGGACGTCGAATCCCTCCTCCGCGAGGGAGTCCGCTTCCTTGAGCACTCGCGCATCATGGTTCACCGAATTCAGGACCAGGGCGGCTACTCGGGGAGACGGAATTTGTGCGGTTCTTCGATCGTTCATCAGACTTGGGATACTAACAAGGCTCCAGCCGCAAATCGGCTGCCGCTCCCGTATCCTCTTCCAATCATGACACCCAAGGTCCTCACCGTCGTCGGCGCCCGACCCCAGTTCGTCAAGGCCGGAATGGTCTCGCGAGCGTTGGATTCCGCGGGGATTCAGGAGACCCTCCTGCATACCGGGCAGCACTACGACTCGGCGATGTCGGACATCTTCTTCGAGGAACTGCGGATACCCGCACCGACCCACAATTTGGCCATCGGCTCAGGCCCCCACGGATCCCAGACCGGAAAGATGCTCGACGCGATCGAAGCAGTGCTCCTCGAAACCAAGCCGGACCGGATTCTCGTCTACGGAGACACGAACTCGACGCTGGCCGGCGCTCTGGCGGCGTCGAAGATCGACATACCGATCGACCATGTGGAAGCCGGGCTTCGTTCGTTCAACCGGAGAATGCCCGAAGAAGTCAATCGGGTGGTGACCGACCATCTTTCGGATCTGCTCTTCGCCCCCACCGAAACGGCCGTCCGGAATCTCGCCAACGAGGGCATTCGGGACGGTGTTCATCGCACCGGCGATGTGATGTTCGATGCGACGATGGCCGCCATCAAGATCGCGGAAGACCGAAGCGATGTCCGCGAACGAGTCGGAGTCGACCCCGGCGGCTACGTTCTCGCCACGATCCACCGTCCGGCAAGCACCGATGACCACGAAACGCTGAAGCGGATCATCGATGGCCTTCAGACGGTCGCGGGCGAGCTCCCGGTGATCCTGCCGCTGCATCCACGCACGCGTGCCGCCCTTGATCGTTTCGGACTCCTTGAATCGGCGGCTGCAGGCCTCAGGCTCATCGATCCGGTCGGGTACCTGGACATGACGAGCCTGGAGGCAGGGGCCGCCGTGATCGCCACCGATTCCGGAGGCGTGCAGAAGGAGGCCTTCTTCCATGGAGTCCCCTGCGTCACGATGCGCAGCGAGACGGAGTGGGTCGAACTGGTCGAGCTCGGCTGGAACACCCTGGTCGATCCCGACACCACCGATCCCGGCAAGGTGATTCTCTCCCGCATCGGACAGACCGGTCGTGTCGGAACGCCCTACGGCGACGGCCATGCGGCCGACGCCATCGCCGGCGTGATCGCATCATCACTTGATGAATGACCCGGTCGGGTGCTGCCCCGAGACGATCGAATCGAAGAACTCGACTCGACGCCGCTCGATCACCGGATGATCGAATGACCGTCGCGCGAATCGCCATGCCGAGCAACGGGATTCCGAATCTCCACGGACCCGCCGGATGAACCCCCGCACCTGCTCCACCGCGTTCCCTGTCGCCCAGTCGGCGTCCTGGATTCGCAATGCGAAGGACTCGCCGCCATCGAGATCGGGATCCTCGTAACCGTAGATGAGTGGCAGTCCGGCGGCGAGACACGTCCTCGATTTGAGCGGGCATGCCTGTTCCATACCGTTGCGCGATATGGCGAGACTCCCCACCGCCACCGTGGCTTGGTTGAGGATCTCCGTCAGCGCGTCACCCGTCCTCGCGGGCTCCCTCCGAATNACCGGAGACAGNGCGGNCCCCTCGTCCGCGAGGTCACCGCACGCCACGAACTCGAACTCCGGAAGCGCGTCCGCCAGCAACGAGAAACGGTCGAGTCCGTGCCAGGGCGCGGCGCTTCCGAGCAGCATCAGCACCATGGGACGGGCCTTCCGATCGATCCACTCCGGNGGGGATTCGGGAACGGANGCCCCATTCGCGACCACGCNGCCNGGAACGCCGNTCGGGAGGGTCCGCTCCAGCAGTTCGCCGGTGACAGCGACGATCCCCGCGGCCCGCCGTCGAATGCCCGGCGCGGTCAGGTTCCAGAAGACCGATGCCGCACGGGAACGCGATCGCAGTTCCCGACCCCGGTCGGAGTTCACCTCGATCACCACGCGAAAATCCTCGAAGAGCGACTTCAGCCCCGGGCTCCAGACCAACTCCCTGGTNTAGATCAGATCCGGGGCGATCTCCGCCAGCACCCGCCGTGCTCTTTTCGCTCGACGGTGCATCTCGAGGATCCACTCGGCGCGAAATCGAGGACGAAACGAATCTCCTGACTCGCTACCCGAGACCCCGAGGCGCCCCGTGGACAGATCGATGAAGTCCGCATCGATNCCGAGCCGGCGCCAGGTCTCCACGGTGCGCACCACCTTCTGCGGCACGCCTCTTCCCGCGGGCCCCGGCTCGGATACGACGTGGAGGACTTTCATCGGCGGTTCGAAGCCTACCGACTCACAGAGTTCATCGAAGTCGGATCGCCACGAAAAACCTCACGCCCGTACTCCGGAGACGTTCCCGATTCACTGCGGGACCACCAGGAATTCCGGCACATGCCGCCGAAGGGCCTCGATCGCGACGTTCGAGGACCCTTCCTCGCTGAAGCGGACTCGCGCAGCCTTTCTGAGACGTTCNCCCTCGTCGACGACNNGCCGGATCGCGGCCGCCGCGATCGNGGCGTCGATCTCCACCGGAAGCAGCGCCCCGACCGAATCGTCGACCATCTCCCCCGTTCCGCCCGCCGCGGTCGCGACCACGGGAACGCCCATGGCGAGCGCTTCCATGATGCTGAGCGGCACGCCCTCCGACGATGAGAGATTGACGAAGCAGTTCGGCTGCCGGTCACGATGAAAACGGTAGATCGCCTCGCGAGGAAGCCAGCCCGGAAGCTCCAGCTCGAGGTTCGCCGGACCGCTCGCGATCGCGGCTCGAATCTGCTCCTCTCCACCGCCCAGGTGAACCCATCGCCAGGAACGCCCCGGATCCCCGGCGGAGGCCTTTGCGATCGATGCGGCCACCAGCGGCAACCGCTTGACGACGGCCGCGGTCGAGCAGGAGGCGATGACCACCTCCGAGCGTTCGGACCAGGGCCGCGGTTCAAAGGGCGGCTCGACGCCGAGCGGTGCGACCGAAACGCGTTCGGGGTCGATCGGCATGCTCCGGATCAGGTGATCCGCAGCCTCCCGCGATGACGGGAGCAGGCGATGGGCGGACTCGGCGAGTGCGTCTCGAAACGGCAGGTAGCCATTCGGATTCTCCTCCTCCCACACATCGAACCGGTGGGATCGGGCGACGAACATGATCGACGGATCCCGGTGTGCAGCCAGCGCCAACCCGAAGGCCTCCGCGTTCGACCAGAACGCCATCACCCTGCGGACAGGGTCACCGGACCGCCTCGCCGCCTCGACCCAGGCAAGCAACCTGCCTGCCCGATAGAGATAGCCGACGAATCGGAGGGCCGAACGGGCGGATCCCAGAATGGCGGGGCGCGACTTCAGTTCTCGCCAAGCCGCCCCGATCAGGGTCGACAACACCGCGGGACGGAGGAGGGCTCCGGGTCCGCGCTCGGCGAGCGTCACGTCCAGCTCGACACCTTCCGGAAGGGGACGGGGCGGCCCACTTCCGTTCTTGAACGCTGGAAGGACGACGAGCGGCCCGGTCCGAGCGAGTCTCGCCACCTCATCCTCGATGAAAGCCTCGCCGTTTCCGAACGGGTAGTCCCGGACGACGAGGACGATCGAGCGACGACGCGGTTTCGAATTCATTGCTTCAGGGGCTGTTCGAGGACGAGGAAGACGGCGATCGGCCGCGAGAGTGGCGCTTCGGCACCATAACACCCGGCCTGCCGGAGCAACGCATCCCGGCCGGAATCGACCCCTTCGTCTCCGGGAACTCGGGGGGGCGCGACGAACTTCGGCCTTCGTATGATGTTCGCAGGTGGGACGTTTCCACGAGATCGCGCGACGTCGCCTCGTGTACCACCACCCGGAGCCGCCCCTTCGATGCATCTCCTTCTCGTGAACCACTATGCGGGCAGCCCTCGCCATGGGATGGAGTTCCGCCCCCATCAGTTCGCGAAGAACTGGGTGAAGTCGGGGCATGAAGTCACGATCCTCGCGGGTTCCTACAGCCATCTCCGGAACCTGAATCCCACCGTCTCGGAACGGGTCACGAAAGAGACCATCGACGGCATTCGGTACCGGTGGCTGCGGACCCCCCGCTACTCCGGCAACGGTCTCCGCAGGATCCGCTCCATCCACGCGTTCGTGAAGGCGGTCGATCGGGAGCGGCGAGGGCACCTCCGGGAGATGCGGATCGATGCGGTGATCGCCTCGTCGACCTATCCGTTCGACATCGATCCCTGCCGACGGATCGCCCGGGAGCACGAGGCCACCCTCGTCTGGGAAGTGCACGATCTCTGGCCGCTGTCTCCGATCGAGATCTCCGGATACTCGGCCCGTCATCCACTGATTCGAGTGACGCAACGTGCGGAGGACCGCTGCTGTCGGGACGCCGACCTCGCGGTCACGATCCTGCCGAAGGCGATCGAGCATCTTCGAACCCGAGGACTCGATCCGAGTGCCTGCATCTGCATCCCGAACGGTGCGGAAGCGCCGGGAGCGGCGACCGACCACGCCCCCGCGGAGGCCGTTCGCCGGATGCGGTCCGAAGGACGATTCACCATCGTCCACGCTGGAGGGCACGGCGACTATCACGGGCTCGACACGTTGATTCGGGCGATGGATGCGCTTCCGGCAGGTCGATTCGGCCTCGTGACGATCGGAGAGGGTGCGGCGAAGGATCGTCTCCGATCGCTCGCCGACGGACTCGCGAACGTCCATGCCCGATTCATCGACCGGGTCGATCGAGCGTCCGCCCTTTCCGCGATGACCGAAGCGGACGTGGTGTATGCGGGGCTTCGTGGGCATTCCATCTATCGCTTCGGCATCGGATTGAACAAGATCTACGACGCCATGCTGTGCGGCCGTCCGATCATCGGGTCCTACACCGCGGGGAACGATCCCGTGACTGAAGCCGAATGCGGGATCCGGGTCCCGGCGGACGACCCCCGGTCGCTCGCCGCGGGGATCGAGCGACTGGCATCGTTCAGTGCGGATCGCCGGAACGAAATGGGGAAGAACGGGCGACGCCATGTGCTCGAGCACCACGACTTCGAGTCGCTGGCCGGCCGCCTGGTGGACGCGATCGCGAAGCAGCGAACATCGTCGGAAGGACCGCGATGAAGGCTCCGCAGGAACAGGAACTCGAACGGATGACCCGCGCGTACGAGCGACGCGAGGACAGCCCGGAATCCCTTCCCACCGAGCGCATACGACTGGACCGGGAACGGCACTACGTGCGTTTTCTGGATTCCGCCGGCCTCCCGGCCCGCTCGGATCTGCGGGTTCTCGAGGTCGGCTGCGGAAGCGGGGGCGAACTGCACCGACTGATCGGCCTGGGCCTCGAGCCGGAGAATCTCGAGGGAATCGACCTGCTCGAAGACCGCGTCTCCGCCGCCCGGAAGTCGCTTCCCGACGGGGTCGGACTTCGATGCGGCGACGCGACCCGAATGGAATTCGATGACGATCGTTTCGACGTGGTGTTCGCCAGTCTCGTCTTCACCTCGATCCTCTCCGACGAAATCCAGACCCGGCTCGCCCGCGAGATGATGCGGGTCGTTCGCTCGGAAGGATTGATCCTCTGGTACGACTTCCTCTACGACAATCCCCGGAATCCGGACGTCCGAGGAGTTCCGATCCGTCGCATCCGGGCGCTCTTCCCAGGCATGGAGATCTCCACCCGTCGGACGACGCTCGCGCCGCCGATCGCTCGCGCCACGCGTCGGCTCGGCGTTCCGACCTACAGACTGCTCCACCTGGTGCCGATGCTGCGCAGCCATGTCGTCGCCGGAATTCGATCACACCGCGCGGGCGACCGGGCATGAAACGATGCTTCGACATCATCGTCTCCGCGGTCGGAGCGATCATCCTCGCACCCCTCCTCCTCATCATCACCGTGCTTGTCGCGATCACCAGCCGGGGCGGGCCGTTCTTCCGGCAGACCAGGGTCGGCCGCAACCGACGCCCCTTCAGGATCCTCAAGTTCCGGACGATGGCGGTCCGACCCGATGCCGTGAGCGGATCGTTCGATGCGGGCGATCGGTCCCGGGTGACCCGGATCGGCGGGGTCCTCCGCCGGACCAAGCTGGACGAACTTCCCCAGCTCTGGAACGTCCTCGTCGGCGACATGAGTCTCGTCGGTCCACGGCCGGAGGTCCCGAAGTGGACCGAGGTCCATCGGACCCGATGGGACCGGGTGCTGAGCGTCCGTCCCGGGCTGACCGATCCCGCCTCGATCCGCTATCGCGACGAGGAGTCGATCCTCGCCGCCTCCGACGACCCCGAGTCGACGTATCGCGATGAGATCCTGCCCCGGAAACTCGACCTCGCCGAAGCGTACGTTCGCGACCGTTCATTCCTCGAGGATCTGAAACTGCTATTTCGCACCGTTCGGGCGGTTCTGGGCCCCGGGACTGGATCCGGGACCCCCGATGGGAGAGAATCCCCGCAATGAACGTCCCCTTCTTCCGCGTCGATGCGAGCGGAAACGAACTTCGATACGTCCGCGAGGTGCTCGAGAGCGGCTGGCTCACCAGTGGCGGCCGGGTCCTCGACTTCGAGGCGGCCTTCGCCGAGGCCACCGGCGCGAGGCACGCCATCGCCGTGAACTCCTGCACGGCGGCGTTGCACCTCGCATGCGAAGCCGCGGGAATCGGCCCCGGGTCGGAAGTCCTGGTCCCCAGCGTGACCTTCACCGCCACCGCGGAGGTCGTCGAGTATCTCGGCGGACTCGTCCGGATCGCCGATGTCGATCCCATCACCGGCCTGCTGACACCCGCCATCGTCGAGGCGGCCCTCGATGCCCATCCGGAAATCGCCTGCGTCATTCCCGTGCATCTGACCGGCATGGCCTGCCGGATGCGCGGCGACCTCCGATCACCGGGAATCGTCGATGTCTGCGAGAAGCGCGGCGTCAAGGTGATCGAGGACGCCGCCCACGCCTTTCCCGCCCGGCATTCGGATGGAGCCCCCGTGGGAAGCGCGGTGGGCTCGGTGGCCTGCTGCTTCAGCTTCTACGCGAACAAGACGATCACCACGGGCGAAGGGGGCATGGTCACCACCGACGACGGCGAGATCGCATCACGGATCCGTCGCATGCGACTGCATGGAATCGACCGATCCGCGTGGGACCGACACACCCGTGTCGGTGCCGCCTGGGAATACGACGTCATCGCCCCGGGGTACAAGTACAACCTGACCGATCTCGCCGCGGCGATCGGACTCGCCCAGCTCGAACGAAGCGACGCAAGCCGGGACGCGCGACGAGCAATCGCCGNCCGATACCGCGAACGACTCGGACACCGGGAGGAACTCTCGCTCCCCTCGGTCGAACCGGCGGACGATTCCCATGCCTGGCACCTCTTCGTGATCCGTCTCCGAACGGAGGCTGGAATCGACCGGAACGAGTTCGCGGAGGACCTCGCCGCCCTCGGCATCGGCACCAGCGTCCATTACAAGCCGTTGCACCACATGTCGGTCTGGAAGAGACTCGCCGAAATCCCGGAAACAGGCTGTCCCGCCGCGGACAGGTGGTTCGAAGCGTGCCTTTCCCTCCCACTCTTCCCCTCGATGACCCCGGCGGAGATCGACGCGGTGATCGATGCGGTGGAGACCGTCTGCGCCCGCCANCGGCAGCCCACCGGCTGACCCCGGAAACCGCGAAAATTCGATAGAATCCGGAATCTCGGTCGACTGGCCGAGCGTCATTCATCGGGCCGCGAGGGAGCCTCCAATTGATCGAACATCAGGCAAAGCCCGTGCAGGGGCGGCGGATTCGAATCGGCGTCGCCGGTTGCGGNCGGATNTCGAAGAATCACTTCCGAGCCATCGAAGAGCTCGGAGACGACCTCGAACTGGTCGGNGCCTGCGACACCGATCCCGCCCGACTCGAGCAGGAATTCATCCCCGGAGACACCCCGCGACACACCTCGCTCCCCGAGATGCTCGCGAACACGAATCCGGACATCGTCGCGGTGTGCACCCCGAGTGGAATGCATCCGAGGCAGACCGCCGAGATCGCGGCGGCCGGCGTCCACGTGATGACCGAGAAGCCGATGGCCACCCGGTGGAGCGACGGGTTGCGCATGGTCGAGGCCTGCGACGACGCCGGTGTCCGGCTCTTCGTCGTCAAGCAGAACCGGTTCAACGCCACGCTGCAGCTGCTCCGTCGCGCGATTCTGGAGGGTCGGTTCGGTCGGATCTACATGGCGAACGTCAACGTCTTCTGGACGCGGCCGCAGGCGTACTACGACACCGATCGGTGGCGCGGCACCTGGGAGCTCGACGGCGGCGCGTTCATGAACCAGGCCAGCCACTACGTGGACCTGCTCGACTGGCTCATCGGCCCCATCGACCAGGTCCACGCGATGACCGCCACCCTCGCCCGGGACATCCAGGTCGAGGACACCGGCGTGATGAACGTCCGCTGGCGGAACGGCGCCCTGGGCTCCCTCGCGGTGACCATGCTCACCTATCCGAAGAACCTCGAGGGCTCGCTGACCATCCTCGGCGAGCACGGAACGGTCCGGATCGGTGGCGTCGCGGTGAACGAGATCCAGACCTGGGACTTCGCCGACGAGCGCGACTACGACGAGGACGTTCGAAACGCGAACTACGAAACGACCTCCGT
>NYVS01000051.1 GCA_002684755.1 Phycisphaerae bacterium | reverse complement strand
GAGCGGGACGTCGACGAAGGAGAACTGGACCCCGAAGACCTTCGCCCCGGCGACTTCGTAGGCGACGACGCCCGCGTCCTGGGTGGCCAGGAGCGTCGCGTCGATGTCGAAGAGCACGAGGATGCGTGGCGACACGAGGTGGTCAGGCACCCGGGACCCGGGGACGGGCCGCGGGAACTTCATCGACGCTCGAATCGGCGTGCTCGGCGAGTCGGGTCCGGATGCGTCGGGCGATGCTGGTGGCGTCGAGGCCGACCTCGGCGTGCTGCTCGTCACGGCCGCCCTGATAGACCCAGCCGTCGGGCATGCCGCAGACCGTCACCAGTCGGGCGTCGAGTCCGAGTCGGTTCGCGGCTTCGAGGACCTGGGTGCCGAAGCCACCCTTCACCGAATGATCCTCGATCGTGAAGACGGGGATGCCCCGGCCGAGCAGGTCGGCGAGCAGGGCTTCGTCGACGGGCTTGGCGAACCGGGCGTCGTAGACGTTCGCGGCGTACTCGTCGCCGAGCTGGTCGCGAATCTCCATGCCGGTGATGGCCATGGTGCCGAAGCCGAGGATCGCCACGTGCGGCTGGTCGACCTCGACCAGCGGGCGGGCCTTGCCGAGTTCGAACGGCGGGCAGGGCTCGGCGGCGAATCGGTCGCTCACCTTGTCGCGGGGATAGCGCACCGCGGAGAGGCCCGTGTCGTAGCCGGCCATGAAGTCGAGGGCGGCGCGGAGCGAAGGTTCGTCCATCGCGGCGGTGATCGCGGCCTGCGGGAGGGGCGCGAGCAGGCTCACGTCGCAGAAGCCGTGGTGGACGGCGCCGTCGCCGCCGACGTAGCCGGCGCGGTCGAGGCAGAGCCGGACCGCGAGCCCCTGCAGGGAGACCTCCTGGAACGCCTGGTCGAAGGCCCGCTGGAGGAAGGTCGAGTACACCGCGAAGAACGGCCGGAGCCCGGTCTTCGCCATGCCCGCCATCATGTCCATCGCGTGGCTCTCGCAGATGCCGGTGTCCCAGGTCCGGTCGGGGAACGCTTCCATCGCCTTGGTGAGGCCGGTGCCGTCGGGCATCGCCGCGGTGCAGGCGACGACCTTCGAATCCCGCGACATCAGGTCGGTCATCCCGTCCGCGAAGGCGGCGGTGAAGGACCGGCCGGACTTCTTGATCTCGACGCGGCAGCCTTCACGCTCGAGGGTGTCGTCTTCGGGCTGGTCGACGACCTCGAAGGCGCCCGGGGAATGGAACGCGGTGGCGTCCCCCTCGCTGAACGAATAACCCTTGCCCTTCACGGTCTTGACGTGCAGGACCATCGGTCGGTCGAAGCGGGCGGCCTCGTTGAAGAGGTCGATCAGCGTGGGGAGATCGTGACCGTCGGCGGGACCGACGGTGACGATGTTGAACTTCTCGAACCAGGTGTCCTCGGAGATCATCGCCTTGCTCATCTCGCCCATGCGGTGGTAGAGATCCGAAAGGGTCTCGCCGCCGGGGATGTGCCGGGCGATCTCCTTGGCCGCCTTCTTGAAGCCGCCGTAGGAGTTGCTGAGCCGGACGCGGTCGAAGTACGCCGCCACGGCGCCCTGGGGCTTCGCGATCGACATGCCGTTGTCGTTGAGCACCACCAGGAACTGGCGGCCGAGGGTGCCGGCGTTGTTGAGCCCTTCCATCGCGAGGCCGTTGACGATCGAGGCGTCGCCGATGATCGAGACCACGCGTCGGCCGTCCTGGTTCTCTTCGGTCCAGCCTTCGCCGTTGACGGTGTCGCCCCGCGCCATGCCGACCGCGGTGGAGATCGCGGTGCCCGCGTGGCCGACGGCNAAGAGGTCGTAGTCGCTNTCCCGTGGTTCGGGGAAACCGGACATGCCGGNNCGGGTGCGNAGGCCCTCGAGCATCGGCAGGCGGCCGGTCAGGAGCTTGTGGGGGTAGCACTGATGGCCGACGTCGAAGAGNAGNCGGTCNTGTCCGAAATCGAACACGTAGTGCATCGCGATGGTCAGNTCGACCACGCCCAGGTTCGGTGCGAGGTGNCCGCCGCTCTTNCGGATCTGGTTGCAGATCGCCCANCGCATCTCCGCNGCCAGCTCNGGAAGNCGNTCGATCGGAATCCGCTTCAGNTCCTGGGGCGTTCGGATGCCGGAAAGCAGTTCGAGGTCCATTCGTTCGTTCCGAGGGNGGCGTGCGAAGATCANCGNNCGNNTTCAGTGTAACGATCAANACCCCCGAAAACGGCTTCGANGGGCCNTGATTCCGGTTTCAGCGGGTTCGAACCGCCAGCNTCGCGACGAGGTCCCGCAGGGGTTTCGAACCCTCNGGATCGAGCCCGTCGAGCTGTGGACAACGCCTCNTCGGCGAGGGATCGGATCTCGGNCCGNCTCGCGTCNAGTCCGAGAATCGAGGGGAAGGTNCGCTTNCCGCTGGCNCGGTCCTTNCCNCCGGTCTTCCCGAGGTGCTCGGTCGACTGGGTTTCGTCGAGCACGTCGTCGACGATNTGGAACATCAGGCCGATCGCGGTGCCGAAGCGGTCGAGGCGTTCGAGGGTCTCGGNGTCGGCCTCGGCGGCGAGGCCACCGCATCGGCANGCCGCCCGGATCAGGGCCCCGGTCTTCAGCNGGTGGATCAGGCGNAGTCGGTCCTCCTCCTCCCGGACCTCGTCGGGNAAGACGCCCTCGGTGTCGTAGGACTGCCCGTCGATCATCAGCCGCGTNCCGGCGAGAACCTCGCGGAGGATCGNCAGGGGATTGCGNGGGCTTTCCGCGGCGATCTCCGCCGCGATGCACTGCAGGGCGTCGCCGGCGAGGATCGCCACGCTTTCGTTGAACGCCCGGTGGACCGTGGGTCGGCCGCGTCGAAGATCGTCGTCGTCGAGGGCCGGCAGGTCGTCGTGGACGAGGCTGAACGCGTGGATGCACTCGAGCGCGATCGCGGCGGGAATCGCATCGTCGACCTCGCCACCGGCGGCGAGGCAGGCACGCAGGGCGAGGATCGGCCGGAGGCGCTTGCCGCCGCCGAGGACCGCATATCTCACGGCCTCGTCGATCGCGGGCGCGAGCTTCCGGGTGGAGATCGCGCGTTCGAGCGCGGCGTCGATCCGTTCGACCAGGTCGTCCTGCATGGCGTGGGTTCGGTCCGGGGTGGGGGATGGAGCGGAGGCGGCCATGATGGAAGCATAACCGTCCACGCCGCCGACTCCCGGTCGGAACCGAGGAGCCCGTATCATCCGGGGATGGACTCCATCGACTCGATTCTCGACTTCATGGCACGGGGCGGCCTGGTCATGTGGCCCCTGCTCTTCCTGAGCATCCTGACGGTCTCCGTGGTGCTGGAGCGAGCCGTCTTCTGGGGCCGCCTCGATTCGCGTCGCGGACGGGGCCGCTACCGGGCCCTCGCCGAAGCCCTTCGCCGTGGTGACGTTCCGAAGGTCACGGGACTGGTGACGGGGGACGGTTCCCCGTACTCCGATCTCGCCCGAGACGTCGTGGAGGGAGAGGAAGGGGTCGACGAGGCGACGGTCGCGGTGCTGTCGGAGGAGATCCGACCGCGATTCGAGCGGGGCCTGCTCCTGCTTTCGACCATCGTCACCGCCGCCCCGATGCTCGGCATCCTCGGCACGGTGATCGGGATCATCCGGAGCTTCGAACTTCTCGGGGGTGACGCGACCATCACCGACCCCAACCAGGTCTCGGGCGGGATCGCCGAAGCCCTGATCACCACTGCCGCGGGGCTCGTCGTGGCGCTGCTGGCACTCTTTCCCTACATGCTCTTCCGGGGTCGTCAGGAACGAGCCCTCGGTCGACTCGAGTCGCTCGCGACCGCGGCGATCACCGGGTTCGCGTCCGATCGAAGGAAGACTCCGTGAGCGATGCGAATCCGCGCTTCGAACTCGTCCCGCTCGATCCGGAACTGGCCGGTCCCTTCGCCTTCGACGGCGAGAAGCCCCTGCGGATCGGCCGTGATCCCGAGTCGGAGATCGTGCTTCCGTATCCGTCGGTCTCCCGTCGACACGCCCAGATCCGGTTCGAGGACGACCGCTGCCTGCTGCTCGACGTGGGAAGTCGGCACGGCACCTATCTGAACGGCCAGCAGATCGAGACCGGGACCGTGGTGCAGGTCGGTCACGGCGATCGCCTCGCTTTTCCGCCGCACGACTACCGGGTGCAGCTCGCCGGCGGCGAGGACGTCGGCGACGGCGCGATCGTCGAGCTCGACGACGCCTCCAGCGACGATGGGCAGGTCGAACAGATCTCCAATCGCGAGCTCAACCAGCTCGCGGCTCGTCGGCTCGAACTCCTGATGGACCGGGCGGGTGCGATCAGCGAGGCGAGGGACCAGGAGGAACTCGTCGAGTGCGTGCTCGAGATCCTGCTCGACGGCACGGGATTCGCTCGCGCCGCGATCCTGAGGCCCATCGACGAGGATGATCGGATCGAGGTCGTCGGCGTTCTCGGCCGGGCGTCCGACGACCGACCGTTCAGTCGGACGCTGATCGCCGGCGCGAGGACCGGGAAGACCGTGCGGCTCTCCAGCGAGCAGGACCTCTCCCAGGCGGTGAGCATCGTCGCGGGCGGCGTCCAGTCCGCCATCTGCACCCCGGTCCGGTCGGGTGCCGTCATCGACTGCCTGCTCTACCTCGATGCGACGGACTCCAGTGCCGATGCCGCGGACGACGCCGCCTACTGCGCCGCGATCGCCCGACTCCACGGGCTCGCCCTCGGGAACCTGCAGCGAAAGGAACTCGAGCGTCGGCAGGAGAGTCTCGAACAGGAGATCCAGGCGGCGCGAAGCGTGCAGGAACGCATCATGCCCGCGCCGGACGGCGAGGTCGGGAACGTCCGCTACTCGATGCACGCGCGACCGGGTCGCGTGGTCGCGGGCGACCTCTTCGGATTCACGAACGTCCCGAACGGACGCATCGCGTTCTTCCTCGGCGACGTCGCCGGCAAGGGGGCGGCGGCGGGCATGCTGATGGCGGTCATCCAGGCGTCGCTCGCGGCGTACTTCAACGCGAACGAAGTCCCCTCCGCGGCGATCGATCGACTCAACGACTTCATCGAGTCGCGGACCGCGGCGAACGAGTTCAGCACCCTGTTCCTGGCGGAGATCGACACCACCACCGGCCGTCTCCGCACCGTCGACGCCGGCCATGGCTACGCCCTGCTCATCCGCGGTGGCGAGTCCACCGTCATCGAGTCCGACGGCGGGCCGCCGGTCGGTGCGGTGCGGGGCATCCCCTTCGGGATGACCGAGCACGAGCTGAAGGCGGGGGACCGGATCGTGCTCTATTCGGATGGCGTGGCGGAGGAACCGGATGCGACGGGCGAGCAGTTCGGCGTCGAACGGACGCAGACGGCCCTTCGCGGGAGCGTCACCGTCGCGGAGGACGTGGAACGCGTCATGAACGCGCTCCGGGAGTTCGCGGGGGGCGAGGCCTACTCCGACGACGTGACCGTCGCATCACTCGAGATCACCGCAATCGGATGATCGGATGATCGGATGATCGGTCNCCCGATCGACCGGGATCAATCCGGNGTGTGCATGAANCGNGTGGGATCACCGGCGCCGTCGTGGGCGGCGTTGACCCANCGCTGCTGGTCGATGAGGTTGCCGATGCTCTCGCTCCGGGCGCTGCCGTCGACGTGGACGATGGTGATCGCCCGCTGGCGTCGGTAGGGGATCGCCTGGGCGCTGAAGACCTCGATCCGTTCGCTGCCGGTGATGGAGCCCCAGATGGTCTGGTCGGCGAGGATCGGTGGGGTGATCCAGGCGGCGCCGGCGAGCCGGTCGTCCTGNTCGGTGTAGATGCCNGCGCCGCGGAAGGTCGAGGNTCCGAAGAGGATCAGCGAACTGGCCTGGGTGGCCCGGCCGATGCTGCGGAGCACGAGCTTGCCCTTGGTCGGGATGGTGTTGGTCCCGCCGGAGGTCTGCTGCCATTCCGAATTCGAGAAGCGGCACTGCACGCCGCCGGTCGCATCGTTCTGCTCCCACCAGCCGCCGATGTAGAACGCGTTGTAGCCGAACCAGGGTTGATCGGCGACCGCGAGCGCCTCCGGCTCGATCACGCCGGTCTTCCCCTTGGAGGGGACGTTGTCGATGACTTCGGAGTCGCGGTAACCGAGCATCGACTCGTAGCCCCAGTCGAGATACGGGAGCAGTCGCCACGGGTAGGTCTGGCAGATCGCGGGATCGACGCGGCCTTCGACCACGTACCGATAGCGGACCTTCCACTGGGCCTGGGCGGCCTCGTCGAGGTAGCCGGGCATCACGTAGTCGTTGTTGCTGGCCGCGTAGCTCGACCAGCCGAGGTGCAGTTGTCGAAGGGTGTTCAGTTCGCGGGTCTGCCGACTCGTCCGNCCNGCGGCCTGCAGGCCGGCGAGGATGAGGCCCATCAGGACCGCGATGATGCCCACCACGGTGAGCACCTCGACGATGGTGAATCCACGTCCGTCGAGGTTCGGGATCCGGCGCATCGCGGCTGGTCGGAGAGATCTGGTGGTCATCGGGGGAGGTCCTTCGGGGCCCGGAGATCGGTTCGACGGCGTCCGCGGCCGGANGGGCCCGGGGAGCGAACTACGCTCCGCAGCGGTGGGTCCGCCGGTTCCGTCGGATTCGAATGCTACATCGGCGATCGACGCCGTGGACGATCAATCCGCCCGCCCACCTTCGATCGTGACCCGTTCGACGAGCCCGGAGCGGATCTTTTCGACCCCGGACCCCAGTTCGCCGATCGGATCCGGCGGCACGATGTCGACCACCTTCTGGCCGAGCTCGATCTCGCCGGCCTCGACCCGGGCCTCGAAGGTCTTGCACTCCTGGAGGAGCCGGTCGAGGATCTCGGCCTCGGGAACGTTCGCGACCTTCTCGCCCTGGACGTAGATGATGCCTCGCCGGTCGCCCGCGAAGACCGCGACGTCGGCGCCTTCGGCCTCGCCGGGACCGTTCACGATGCAGCCCATGACCGCCACCTTGATGGGGAGTTCGATCTCCGCGTCGAGCGTCCGCTTGACGTCCTCGACGAGGGTGAACAGATCGACCTGGATCCGACCGCAGGTCGGACAGGCGATGAGCTCGATGCCCTTGCGGGGACGCATGTCGAGCGAGCAGAGGAGTTCGACGCCGTCCTCGACCTCGTAGACCGGATCGCTCGCGTAGCTGATGCGGATGGTGTCGCCGATGCCGTTGGCGAGCAGCGTGCCGAGGGCGGCGATCGACCGGATCGAGCCGGTCTCCCGGGTGCCCGCGTGGGTGACCCCGAGGTGCAGCGGGTAGTCGAAGCGCTTGGAGATCTCGGTGTACGCGTCGATCACCAGTCGGGCGTCCATCGACTTCGCGCTGATCGCGACGTCGTGGAAGTCGCGGGCCTCGAAGATGTCGAGGTACTCCTCGAGCTTGGCGATCATGATGGCGAGCAGGTGCCCGGAGCGATGGCCCTCGAAGTAGGCGCCGAGTTCCTCCTGCCGCTTCTGCTTGTCCCGGCGCTCGATGATCGAACCTTCGTTCACGCCGATGCGGATCGGGATGCCCGCGGACTTGCAGGCGTCGATCACCGCGTTCACCTGATCGCGATCGCTGATGTTCCCGGGATTCAGCCGGATCTTGTGGACGCCCGCCTCGACCGCCTCGAGGGCCCGCTTGTAGTGGAAGTGCACGTCGGCCACGATGGGCACCGGAGTGGACTTCATGATCTCGGCGAGGGCCTCGGTGTCCTTCCGCTCGGGGACCGCGACGCGGACGATGTCCGCACCGGCATCCGCCAGCTTGGTGATCTCCGCGAGGCAGGTGTCGACGTCGTGGGTGTAGCACGAGGTCATCGACTGCACGGAGGGCGGGGCGTCTCCGCCGATGGTCACGCGGCCCACGCGGTCGTCGCCGAGGGTGAAGGACCTGGTCTGGCGTCGGGAATAGCTCATGGCGAGGATTGTAGGTGAGGGCGGGGGGTCTCGGACACGTTTCGGGCCCATTCGGTAGCATCCGACGGCCGTCCGATTCGGCGNCGGTCCACGGCGTNGCCGTGAATGCAGGTCGGTTTCCGCAAGGGATCCCGGCCTCCCATCCNAAGACATGCCCCGGAGCCTCGCCTGATGACCATGGCCGACACCCCCGTCCGAACCAGCGGNGCCATCAAGTTCAAGCTGTCCCTGATGATGTTCCTCCAGTACGCCATCTGGGGCGCCTGGCTCCCCATCCTCTACCCGTTCCTNCTCGGATATCGCGGGTTCAGCCTCGAGGAGACCGGGCTCTGTCTTTCGGCGGGTGCGCTCGGCGCGATCTTCGGCCCGTTCCTCGCCGGCCAGCTGGCCGACCGACTCTTCTCGACCGAGAAGCTGCTCGCAGCGAGTCATTTCATCGGCGCCATCCTCGTCTACCTNCTGGCCACGGCCGATGGATTCGTCTCGTTCGTCGTGCTCTCCGGCGTCTACGGGTTCGTCTACGCCCCGACGCTCTCGTTGACCAACTCGATCTCGTTCGCCCACATCGCCGATCGCGACCGGGACTTCGGCCCGATCCGGGTCTGGGGAACGATCGGCTGGATCGTGGCGGGAATCCTCGTCGGGCAGTATCTGTTGCGGACCGCGACCCCCGATCTCGCCGATCCCGGCACCTTCGGGGTGTCCTCGATGCAGCTGGCCGCCGATCCCGACCAGGCCGTGCCGATCCTGCTGGAGAAGTACCCGGCNGTTCGGGACAGCTTCGCCGCGAGCGCCGCGAACTGGGCCGCCGACGAGAAGATCTCCGCCACCGACTCCGGGGACGTGGTCGCGGCGTTCATGGTCATGAAGATCNGGAAATCACTCGCCGGCCAGGAGGCGAAGGTGAAGACGGAGATCGAGGAGGGGGCGGCGGCGCCGACGGCGGAGCAACGACAGGCGGGTCTCGCCACGGCCGCGCAGGGAGTGGTCCAGGCCGGCCTTCAGAATCGAGGTCGANGATTCGCGTTCAGCATGAGCGCCATCCTCGGCATGGTGATGGCGGTGTTCTGCCTTTTCCTGCCACACACCCCGCCGACCCGGGTCGAAGATGGCTCCCGGCGGAAGCTTGCCTGGGCCGAGGCCTTTTCTGAAATCAGGTTGCAGCCGTTGCTGACGCTGTTCCTGATCGCGGTGCCCGTCAGCATGATCCACCAGTTCTACTTCGTGTACACCAGCGANTTCGTCACCGGAATCCAGATCGCCACCGGGAGTGCAGGTGCCGACCGTTTCGCCACGGTCGTGAACCAGATCCTCGGCGTGGGTGGCGGCGGGCTGATGACCATCGGCCAGATGAGCGAGATCCTCGTGCTGGCGCTCATCCCGTTCTTCGCGAAGTCGCTCGGGCGCAAGCGACTTCTCCTCATCGGACTCGCGGCCTACGCGCTTCGAATGGCGATCTTCGCGTACAGCCCGACGCTCTTCCCCGTGCTGATGGGGGTCGCGCTCCATGGGCTGTGCTTCGGCTGCTTCATCTTCGTCGCCTTCATGGTGGTCGACGAGCACACCACCCCCGACGTTCGGGCCACCGCCCAGAATCTCTTCAATCTGGTGATCGTCGGCATCGGCATCATCGTCGGCAGCTACTTCGCCACCGCGATCGTCGGGAGTTGGGCCGCCATTCCGGAAGCCGACGGCGGAGGCATGGACTACGCGAAACTGTTCAGCGTCCCGATGTGGATGGCCGTCGCCTGCTTCCTGGTGATGCTGGTCGCCTATCCACGACACTCCAAGCCGATCGCCGCCGGCTGATCGTTCGGGGATCTGATCCGATCTTGAAGGAACGACCGCCCGCGGCCTGAAGCCGCGGGCGGTCGTCGTTTCGGTCGAGCCGGATCGTCGGGTCAGCCGGCCTTGCGGGGGCTGGTGTCCGCGACGGCGTCGGGGTGGATCGGGAGATCCTGCAGGAGGCCCGGAACCACGAGGTCGGCGATCGGCGTGCCTTCCTCGATCGGCGTTCCGTCCATGCGGGTGATCANCGGCATGGGGTGGGCCTTCAGGTGCTTCTTGAGNTCCTTCTCGAGCTGTTCACGGANCGGTTCNTCGAGCTTNGCGAATCCCTCGCGNCCGCGGCACTTCGGGAACCCGCTGCAGCCGAGCCANGGNCCGCGCTTGCCNTCNCGCAGNTTGAGNGGCTTCTCCTCGCACTTCGGNCACTCGAGNTCGGTNACCAGCGGCGGNGGNGAGGGNAGCTTGAGGCAGCCCTTCTTGTCGAGGTTCAGGACGAACTTCACTTCGGGGAAGTTCGGACTCGCCATGAACTTCCCGAACCGGCCGGTCCGCAGGATCAGCTGGGAGCCGTCTTCCGGGCACTTGATGTCGACCATCTCCGGGAGGAGCGGCCGGCCCGCGCGGTCGATGGGGGCGGCGTAGTCGCAGTCGGGATACGCGGTGCAGCTCAGGAACCGTCCGTTCTTGCCGAAGCGGTAGCAGGTCATCGCGCCGCACTTCGGNCACGCGAAGGGGGCCGGCTGGATCTCCGCCTTGGCGTGCCCGAGCTCCTCGTGGGCCCGCTCCAGCGATTCGCTGAAGCGTCCGTAGAAGTCGCGGAGCATCTCNCGCCACTCGACGTGCTCCTCCTCGATCGCGTCGAGTCGCTTCTCGAGATCGCGGGTGTAGCCGAAGTCCATGAGGCGGGGGAACGCCTCGACCATCTTGTCGGTCACGACCTCGCCGAGATCGGTCGCGTAGAAGCGTCGATCCTCCTGCAGGGCGTAGTTGCGGTCCTGGATCACCTTGATGATCGACGCGTAGGTCGAGGGCCGTCCGATGCCCTCGTCCTCGAGCTTCTTGACCAGCGAGCCNTCGTTGTAGCGGGGCGGCGGGGAGGAGAACTTCTGCTTCGGTTCGATCGAGAACGGGGCGGTCTCGTCGCCCTTCTCGAAGGTCGGGAGGACCTGCTCGTCGCTCGCCGCCACGCCGCCGACCCGCGTCCAGCCGTCGAAGGCGAGCACCCGGCCGTTGGCCTTGAGCACGGCGCCGGTGTCGCGATCGGACCGCTTGAAGCGGATCGCGGTCGAGTCCCACTGGGCGTTGGTCATCTGGCAGGCGACGAACCGGTTCCAGATGAGTCGATAGAGCTTCAGCTGCTCCTCGTTCAGCGACGAGGCGAGCTGTTCCGGCGTGCGACGGGGATCGGTGGGCCGGATCGCTTCATGGGCCTCCTGGGCATCCTTGTTGCTCGAGCCGTAGAAGCGGGGCTTCTCGGGCAGGTAGGCCTCGCCGTGTCGTTGCCCGATGTACTCGCGAGCCTGGCCGATGGCATCCGCGGAGAGATGCGTCGAATCGGTTCGCATGTACGTGATGAGACCGACCTGGCCCTCGCCCGGAATCGGAAGACCCATGTAGAGGACCTGGGCGATCCGCATCGTCCGGTCGGTCGCGAAACCGAGGGCGTTGCTCGCGGAGACCTGCAGCGAGCTGGTGATGAACGGCGCGAACGGCTTCGAACTCTTGCGGGTCGTCTCGATGGAATCCACGGCGTACCGGGTCGCCGCGTCGAGCGTTCCGCTCACCGTGCGTCGGAATCGGGCCGGTCCCTTGCCGGCCGCGTCCTCTTCGGTGGCGACCGAGACGTCGGTCAGCCCGACCGCCTCGGCGACGTCGGTCATGGGGGCGGAGAGATCCTCGATCGAGTCGGCCTTGCAGCCGACGGCGAACCGGCTGCCACCGACCTCGACGAGCTCGGTCCGCAGGCCCCGGTGGTCGGAGAGCCAGGCGTTCTGTCGCTTGATGGTGGGTGCCTTGCCCTTGTCGTCGAGGGTCGAGATGAACTCGGCCCACCCCGCGGCGAGCTGCGGTGCGGTCGCGGGATCGAGGGCGAGTTTCACGCCGACCTCCCACGATTCGTCNGGGACGAACGCGTCGATCTGNCGTTCGCGTTCGACGATCAGCCGGGTGGCGACCGACTGGACCCGGCCCGCGGAGAGTCCGCGAGCGACCTTCTTCCAGAGGAGCGGGGACGCCTGATAGCCGACGATCCGATCGAGGATGCGACGGGCCTGCTGGGCGTTCACCTTGTATTCGTCGATGGCCCGCGGCTTCTCGAAGGCCCGGGCGATCTCGCTCTTGGTGATCGCGTTGAACACCACCCGCTTGGCCTCGTCGGGCTTGACGTCGAGGATGTTGGCGAGATGCCACGCGATCGCTTCGCCCTCCCGGTCGAGGTCGGTCGCGAACCAGATCTCCGTGGCGCCCTTNGCGGCCTTCTTGAGATCGGTGACGGTCTTCTTCTTGGCCTCCAGGACCTCGTAGGTGGGGTCGAAGTCGTTCTCGAGATCGACGCCGGGGACCGGCTGCTTCGAGCCCTTGGGGGCCTTGCTCGGCAGGTCCCGGACGTGACCGACGGAGGCGGTCACCACGAAATCGGGGCCGAGATAGCGGTTGATCGTCTTCGCCTTGGCCGGGCTCTCCACGATCACCAGCTGCTTGCCGGCCGCGGAGGGCGTCTTGAAGTTCGAGGTCTTCTTCGACGTCTTCTTCTTGGTGGTGGTCGTCTTCTTCTTGGTCGTCGTCTTCTTCTTGGTCACCGCCTTCGCCGTCTTCTTGGACGTCGACTTCTTGGCGGCAGGCTTCTTGGTGGTCTTCTTCTTGGCCATGAGGAGGTGCTTCGACGATCGACGTCCGGGGCGGTGGGGTTCACCGCTCCGGGGGGATTGGGGGGACGAACAGAGGTTGCCGACGCGAGCCGACCCTTGCGGATTCGGCCAGCCGGTGGGGCGGCATTGAAAGATTGATTGGGGGTGTTCGTCAAGCCGGGATCGAAAAACCCGGTTTATTGGCCTCTAAACGGGTATCGAGGCAGCAAATGCGCCAATCCGGACGGCCTCGGATTTTTTTCAGGACGGCTCGGCCCCGAATTCGAGGGTCTCCACGAGGGCGTCGGCGACCTCACGGGCGGATCGGTCGGTGGGGTCGAGGCGGACCGTCCCCGGGATCGCGGCGAAACGCCGAAGCCAGGTTCGCTGCTGCTTGCCGTAGCGGCGGGTCCGAATCTTGATCCGCTCGGTGGCCTCTTCGATCGTGCATCGCCCTTCCAGGTGATCGAGCAGCTCCCGATAACCGACCGCCTCCCGCGCCTGCGTTCCGAGCTCGCCCTCGCTTCGGAGGCGATCGACCTCCTCGAGGAATCCCGTCTCCAGCATCGCCTTCACGCGGGCGTTGATCCGTCGATTGAGCTGGTCGACGGGTCGATCGAGCACGACCAGGCGGACATCGGGCCGATTTCGCGGGGCGTCCGTCCACTGCTGCTTGTGCTCGGAGAGCGGCCGACCGGTGATCGCATGCACTTCGAGGGCGCGGATCATCCGGCGGCGGTCGTTCCGGTGGATGCGCTCGGCGGATGGGGGGTCGACCTTCCGGAGCCGCTGGTGGAGCGTCTCGTCGTCATGCGTCTCGAGGTCCCGTCGAATCGCGTCGTCGCGGCCCGGGCCGTCGAAGACGCCTTCCAGCAGCGAACGTATGTAGAGGTTCGTGCCGCCGACGATGATCGGGTGCGATCCCCGGCCGCGAATCGATTCGATGGCCCGTTCGGCCTCGTCGAGCCAGTCCCGGACGGTGAAGTCGGCGTTGCGGGGATCGACGAAGCCGCACAGGTGGTGTTGCGCTTCGGCGCGTTCCGCCGGGGTCGGCTGGGCGGTGCCGATGACCATGCCGCGGTAGACCTGCATCGAGTCGGCGAGGACGCATTCGCCACCGCCGGGGAGTCGCCGGGCCAGTTCGATCGACACCGCGGTCTTGCCGCTGGCGGTCGGGCCCAGCAGGGCGATGATCGGGACCTCGGGAACGGAGCCGTCCCGGGATGGAGTCGTATCGAGGCTCACGCGAAGCGACGGTAACGACCGGAGCCGCCGTCGTCGATATCATCCGCGTCCGCGCGGCGACCGGTCGCGTGCCCCTCGCACCGCCTGCTTCGGAGCCTCCATTGACCACCGCCTCCCGACCGACCATCGACTCCGTGGACGTCGCCGGACGCACCGTGCTCGTCCGCGTCGACTTCAACGTGCCGCTCGCCGACGGGAAGATCACCGACGACAGTCGGATCGTGGCCGCGCTTCCCACCATCCGCTCGATTCTCGACCGGAACGGCGCGTGCGTGCTCATGAGCCATCTGGGGCGTCCGGCCGGAACCGGGCACGAAGCGGCGTTCTCGCTCAAGCCGGTCGGCACGAGGCTCGCGGAACTGCTGGGTCGGCCGGTGACGGTGCCCGGTGAGGGCAGCGTCGACGACGCGAGCGCCGCCGCCGTCGAGGCGATCGAGCCGGGCGAGGTCGTCCTGCTGGAGAATCTTCGATTCCATCCGGGCGAGAAGAAGGCCGACGCCGGTTTCGCCGGGAAGCTGGCGAGCTACGGTCACGTCTACTGCCAGGACGCCTTCGGCGCGGCGCATCGGGGCGACGCCTCCATGGTCGCGGTCCCGAACGCGATGCCGGAAGCCCCGTGCGTCGCGGGAAGGCTGCTCGAAGCGGAGCTCAGGTATCTCGCGGACGCGATCGAATCGCCGGCCCGCCCCTTCGTGGCGGTGCTCGGTGGCGCGAAGATCTCCGACAAGCTCGGGACCATCCGGCATCTCGCCGGGCGGGTCGACACCCTGGTGGTCGGTGGGGCGATGGCCTTCACGCTCCTGCGTTCGATGGGGCATTCGGTCGGCCGAAGCCTCGTCGAGGAGGCGATGGTCGAGGAGGCGGGGGAGATCATCGCGGCGGTCGAGGCCACGAGCACCACGCTCCTGCTTCCCACGGACTTCGTCTGCGCCGCGGCGCCCGAAGCCGGCGTCGCGACGACCACCTGCGGGCGGGACATCGAGGGCGACCTGATGGGGCTCGACATCGGGCCGGAATCGGTGGCGTCCTTCGCCGCGGCGGTCCGTGATGCGAAGACGGTGGTGTGGAACGGCCCGATGGGGCTCTTCGAGATCCCGCCCTTCGACACCGGGACGCTCGCGGTCGCGAAGGCGATGATCGAGTCGACCGACGCCGGCGGAATCACCGTGGTCGGCGGCGGCGACACCGCGGCCGCGGTCAACGATCTCGGGCTCGCGTCGGGATTCAGTCACGTCTCGACGGGTGGGGGCGCCAGCCTCCGCATGCTTGAAGGCGGCCCGATGCCCGGCGTCGAGGCCCTCGATCCTCGCTGATCAGGCCGATCGAGGCCCGCTTACGCCCCCGATCCCCGGGATCCGGACGTGCCTTCGTCGCCCTTGGTGGCTACGCTGGAGGGGTCGCGACGGCACTCGTGCAGGCCATCCAGCCATCGGCGGGGGGCCGAGACCGTTCGACACCGCTTTTCATCGAAAGCGGATTGGAGGGACGAAGGACTCTCATCCGCTTCATCAACGTCCAGGAGACGCCCGAGCATGTTTCACCGAATGATCACCGCCGCCGCCACCGTCGCCGTTCTCGCGGCCTCCAGCATCGCCGCCGACCTCAAGGTCGGAGACAAGGCGCCCGCCATCGAGGTCGAGGAGTGGATCCAGGGTGAAACGACCGTCGGCGAGGGCAAGCCCTACGTGGTCGAGTTCTGGGCGACCTGGTGCGGACCCTGNCGCACGTCGATCCCGCACATCAACGAGCTCTACAAGAAGTACAAGAGCAAGGGCCTCTCGGTCATCGGCGTCACCGACGAGAAGAAGGTGATCGGCAAGGTCAAGAGCTTCGTTCGGAGCCGCGGTGANTCGATGAGCTACTCCGTCGCGGTCGACAGCGGCGGCACCAACCAGAACTTCATGAAGGCCGCCGGACAGGGTGGGATCCCCACCGCCTTCATCGTCGCCAACGACAACACCATCGCGTTCATCGGCCATCCGATGGACCCCAAGTTCGAGGAGATCCTCGGCAAGGTGGTCGCGGGCCGGTACAGCCCGAAGCTCATGAAGAAGGCCGCCCCCAAGCTCGCGGCCGCGGAACGGGCCGCCAAGGTCCGGAACTTCGGTGACGCCTACGGCCACATGGACGAGGTCATCGAGCTCGACAACGGCGTCTTCGCCCAGGTCGCGATCGACAAGTACCGCATGATGGCCGCCGACCAGAAGGACGCCGCCGGTGCCTCGAAGTGGGCGGACGAGATGGTCGTGATGTACGGCGACGACGCGGGTGCGCTCGCGATGATCGCGGAGGTCACCGCCGCGGATCCCGACGATTCNCTCCGCAACCTCGGCGCCGCCCGCAAGGCCGCGGATCGCATGCTCGTCAGGGCCGGTGCCCGGGACCCCGAGGCGCTCGCGATCTCGGCCCTCGTCGCGTTCCATGCCGGCGACTCGGACCGCGCGGTCCGGGAGCAGATGACCGCATGGATGACCGCGTCGCCGGACATGAAGCCCGACTACAAGCGGGATCTCGACATCTACCGCGGACAGGCCGCCCGGCCCAACGCGAGTCGTCGCTGAGCCCAATCCGGACGCTGATGCCGATCCAGTCCGACCGGCCCCGCCCCGGGGCCGGTCGTCACCGACCGCCGACCCGGAGTCCCCGATGATCGATACCTCGGCCGGCGTCCTCGACGCCCACACCCGCCCGCTCGACGGGCCGCTGGTCTCGGCGTCGATCCTTTCCGCGGACTTCGCGCGGCTCGGCGAACAGTGTGCCGNGGTGCTCGAGGCGGGCGCGGACACGCTCCACGTCGACGTGATGGACGGCCACTTCGTCCCGAATCTCTCGATGGGGCCGGCGATCTGCGCCGGCGTCCGCCGGGCGGTCGACGCCTTCATCGACGTCCACCTGATGGTCACGGATCCGNTTGCGTGTCTCGAGCCGTTCGCCGACGCGGGCGCCAATCACTGCACCGGGCACGTCGAGGTGCTGGAGTCACCACTCGAGTTCCGGGACCGTTGCCACGAACTCGGCATGTCCGCGGGCATCGCCATCAATCCGGAGACGCCGCTCGAGNCGCTCGACGGCGTGGCGGAGGCGTTCGACCTCGTGCTCGTCATGAGCGTCCATCCCGGGTTCAGCGGGCAGTCCTTCATCCCCGAGGTGCTCGAGAAGACCCGGGCGATCTCGGCGCGACAGTCACCGACGCAGCGGCTGGAGATGGACGGCGGCGTCTCGCCNGCGAACGCCGAGGCGGTCCGTGCCGCGGGATGCGACGTGCTCGTCGCCGCGAGCGCGATCTTCGGTGGCGACGACTACGCCGGGACCATCGCGGCCCTGCGCGGCGGCGACCGCGCCTGATGCGTCGAGGCGGACGCACGAGACTGCTCTGGATCATTCGCTGCGGCGAGACCGAGTGGGACGCGGAGGANCGGCTTCGCGGGGACGAGGATCTGCCGATCACCGCCGCCGGCGAGGCGGCGACCCGGGAAGCCCTCGAGCGGGCGGCCTCGAACCCCTTCGCCACCCCCGGAACGATCCATCACCCGCTGGACCAGGCCGCGGTGACCACCGCGAAGATCGCCCGNGAGATCCTCGGGGGGAGACGGCGTGGCAACGACGAACTGGCGGACCCGGCGCTGGGCGTGCTTGCGGGGATCACCCTCGAAGAGCTCCGGGACCGGTTCGAACGACGGGCCCGGCAGTGGGAGGAGGATCCGTCGACGCTCGTGCCACCCGACGGCGAACCCTTCGAAGACGCCCGCGGTCGGCTGGTCGAGGCGATGGTCGATCTGCTCCGGCGGAATCGAAGCGAGGCGGTGGGCGTCGTGCTCCATGATCTCGCCGCCGGCTTCATCCGCGCGGCGCTGGCGGGTTCGCCCCANGGCAATCCGCGGCGGTGGATGGAGGGGCGNGGTCGGGTCGAGACCTGGGCGCTGCCCGCGGATGCGGTGGAACGTCTGGAAGCCGCGGTGGAGCCGGTGGGGCAGCTCGATGCGAAATGACCGGTATTCGTCGGCGTCCGGGTGCGANTGGTATCCTCGAGGCNTCAGTCGACTCCCGCAGGGGGAGTCCGCCGACCCTCGAATCCGTTTCCTCGAGAGAACACCGTGAGCAAGCAGACCTGGGATCAGGCCGACGTCGCGATCAAGAAGCCCGTCCCCGACGGGCTCTGGGTCCAGTGTCGGAAGTGCGGGGCGACCATCTTCGGCAAGACGATGGAAGCCGCCCTCAACGTCTGTCCGAAGTGCGACCATCACCACCGGGTCACCGCCCGGGTCCGGATGGAGCAGCTCGTCGACCCCGGAAGTTTCGAGCCGTTCAACGCCGATCTCACCGCGGCCGATCCGCTCGGTTTCGTCGACGTGAAGCCGTACAAGAAGCGCATCGAGGCGGCGCGTCGCAAGAGCGGCGAGAACGACGGATGCCTGACCGGCGTCGGCTTCGTGAAGGGTCGAAAGGTCGTGCTCGCGGCGATGGACTTCGCGTTCCTCGGCGGCTCCATGGGGTCGGTCGTCGGCGAGAAGCTCGCCCGGGCCACGGAACATGCGCTCGACCACGACCTGCCGCTGGTGATCGTGTCCTGTTCCGGCGGGGCCCGGATGCAGGAGTCCGGCTATTCCCTGATGCAGATGGCGAAGACCTCCGCGGTGCTCGCCCGGTTCGACGAGGCGGGCGGTCTGTTCATCTCGTTGCTGGCCGATCCGACCACCGGCGGCGTCACCGCGAGTTTCGCGATGCTCGGCGACGTGATCCTCGCCGAACCGAACGCCCTGATCGGGTTCGCGGGTCCGCGGGTGATCCGCAACACCATCCGCCAGGACCTCCCCGAGGGGTTCCAGACCTCGGAATTCGTCCGCGACTCCGGATTCGTCGATCGCATCGTGCATCGTCGGGAACTCCGAAGCGAGATCGGTCGCATCATCGACTACGCGGGCAAGTGACCTGATGACCCAAGCGAACGCTCCAGCCGCCGGTTGGCGGCGCGTCGCCCTCTTCAGCGTGCTCCATGCCGTCTGCTGGACGCTCGCGTTCCCGCCGTTCGAACTGTGGTTCCTCGCCTTCGTGGCGGTCGGTCCGCTCGCCGTCGCGGCGGTCGCCGCGGCTCGAACCCGGACGGTCGCGGTCTGCGTCTTTCTCGCGTCGATGGTGGGTTGGATGGTGCTCAATCGCTGGGTCGGNTCGATCAGCGGCGCCGGCCTNCCGGCGATCGGCGCCTATCTCGCGTCGTGCACCGTGCTCGCGGCCCTGTGCATCCGCCGGATCGGACGGTCCGCGCGGTTCGCCCGCGTGCCGCTCGCGGCGCTGCTTCCGATCGGGTGGCTCGGGGTCGAACATCTCCGCGGGCACATCGTCTTCGACGGATATCCGTGGTANCTCGTCGGCCAGCCGCTCATCGGATGGCTCCCGCTGGCGCAGGTCGCGGATCTCGCCGGCGTTCTGACGGTCGGGATCCTTCCGCTGGCGGTCTCCGGCGTCATCGCCGACGCCGTCCTCGCCCGCGGTTCGGCCGCGAGTCGGCGGGCGGGGATGCTGGGCACCGCGGCCGTCGCGATCTTCGTCGTCGCCTACGGCGTCGCCCGGGTCCGACCCGTGTCCGCNNCGCCGGACGGGCCGGTGGTCACCGCGATCCAGACCGACGTCCCGCAGTCCAACAAGGTCGCCTGGTCGCTCGAACAGCAACAGCGCGACTTCATCCGTTTCCGGGATGCGACCTACGCGGCCGCGCTCGANGCGGCGGAGGCGGGAATCGAGGTCGACCTCTGCGTCTGGCCGGAGACGATGCTCCCCGGACCCGGGTTCGAGACGGCCGCCCTGGACACGCTGGAGGGGGCGGGATACTGGCCGGGGCGTCGGTTCGTCCTCGCGGCCCGCGATCTCGTCGACGCGACCGGGACNCCCACGCTCTTCGGCACGTCGACGGTGCCGGCATTCGTCGATCGCGGCGACGGGCTCGTCGCCGCCTCGAGATACAACAGCGTGGTGCTGGTCGAGCCGGAGGAGACGGCGGTTCCGCCGCGGTACGACAAGGTGTTCCTCACGCCCTTCGGCGAGACGATGCCGTACATCCGGGCGTGGCCGTGGCTGCAGGACCGGATGCTCGCGATCGGGGCACGGGGCATGCAGTTCAACCTCGACGCCGGCGAGTCGATCACCCGCTTCGAGGTCGACTGGACCGATGCGACGGGAAGCCCGCGCCGGCTCGGGGTCGCCACGCCGATCTGCTTCGAGGACACCGTCCCGGAACTCTGTCGGGCGATGGTCTGGGGCGACGACGGCGGGAAGGTGGCCGATCTCCTGGTCAACGCCAGCAACGACGGTTGGTTCGGGGACTCGGACGGGATCCGTCGACTTCACAATCAGGTCGCCCGGTTCCGCTCGATCGAGAATCGCGTTCCCTTGATTCGCGCGGTCAACACCGGAATCTCCTGCATGGTGGATTCCTCCGGTCGGTTGGTGGATCAGCTGCCCGCCCGCGCGGCCGGGATCCTCGGGCCCAAGGTCGTCGAGCTCGATGAGCGCGTCCCGATCTTCGCCACGGTGGGGGCGTGGCCCGGACGAGCGGTCCTCCTCGCGATGGTCGTGATGCTCATCCTTCCGAATCGAAAGGCATCGGTCGTGGATCCTCCAGCGGAGACCGAGCCAGACCCGTCCTGAGATCGGATCGAAGGCAAACTGGCGTCGACGCGCGTGATTTGCCGATGCAAGGCCTCGAAGTACGATGATCCCGGATCCGGCGGAGCCGGACTTGAATCTCCACCAGGAAGGTGCCACGACCCATGACCGATCGACTCCGATGCCTGCCCACGTTCGCGGGCGTCCTCGCGACCCTGGCCTTCGCCGGCGGATGCGTTCCCGCCGACCCCTCGAAGCCCTGGAGCACCCGCGACCAGAGCACGACGGTCGAAGTCGTGGAGACCGAATACGAGATCGTCCGGCCGATCGTCATCGAACCCACCGAACCGGCGCCCGGGTCCGGCACGCAGCCGGTGATCGGCGGTCGCTCGAGCGTCGTCGTCGAGACGACGGAAGTGGTGGTCCCGACCGGCCCCATCGTCCTTCGAGGGACCACGCCGGCGGCCCGATCCACGTCGTGGCTGCTCAACGCGGTGGTGGACCCCCAGCCGATCGTCCGCGCCACCGCGTTCGAAGCGCTCGAAGGCAATCCCGATGCGCTCTACGAAGCCGCGCCGTTCGGGCTCATCGACGAGAACCGCGGCGTTCGATTCGTGGCGACGATGTCGATCGGCGACGCGGGACTCGCAGGACTCGCGCCGCTGATCGCGCCGCTGCTCTCGGATCCTTCGGCGTCGGTCCGGGCCGCCGCGATCTACGCGATGAACAAGCTCGGCGAGGGCGCCGATCCCTCGCCGCTCGCGGCGATGGCCCGCAGCGACGACCCCGAGATCCGGGCGAACGCGTACCTCGTGCTCGGCCTGATGGGCAACCCGAGTGCGATCCCGCTGATCGAATCGACGCTCGGAACCGGCATGCGGCTGGTGAATCCGATGCGGGTCCGGCTCACCGAACTGCAGGCGGCCGAGGCGTTGGTGCTGCTGGGCGACCAGGACGACATCGAACCGATCCGCGCAGCGCTCTTCACGCCGGTCGAGCAGGGGGAGATCACGGTCCTCGCCTGCGACATGCTCGGGCGACTCGGTGACGAGCAGGCCCGGTCGATGCTCTTTCGCATGATCGCCGCGAGCGGCAATCAGACGCGGCCTCCCGAAATCCGGATGGCGGCCACCGCGGCGCTCTTCCGGCTGGGTCCGCCGCTTCCGGAAGACCTTGGGAATCTGATCCTCGGCCAGGTCGAGGATCGTGATCCCCGTCGCCGGGTGCAGGCGGCCTCGTGTCTCGCGGTCGTGCCGGGCCGGAAGGCGCTTGCAGCGCTCGAAGTGCTTCTTTCCGACGCGGAACCGATGGTGCGGACCGCGGCGGCGGGTGCGATTCTCAGTCGCCCCGACAGCCGACAGGCTGCGGCGGCAGCCGTCTCGAATTGACACTGACTGCTGTGAGGGGTACAAGAAACCGCGTCAGGAACGCGTGCGTAGGGATTTTCATCCCTCCGACCGCTTGAATGCTTCCGCAGGTTGTGGGAGGATTCCGAACTTCGGCCCACGAAGCCCTTCGGGCGGACCGGCCGGGAAGACCCCTCGATCCGGTCCCAGGGCCGGATCGCGGAGTTCAGGATGAACGCTCGGCGGAAAACTCCGCTGAAGACAGGTTGCCAGGCCCGGTCTCGAAGGATTCGACTCCGGCCCATTCGAACGCTTGACAGACTCGATCGGCTCGACGCACGTCCGATCAGATCCGACCGACCAGAAAGGACTCCCTCTTGCATCTTCTTACCAAGCTCTTCATCGTCCTCGTCTCCCTGCTCGCGGTGATGATCACGCCGCTGGTCGCGGTGAACGCGGTGAACGAGGCCTCGTTCAAGTCGAAGTGGATGGCTTCGAACCAGGGCAAGAATGCGGCGCTCGAGAACCTCGACGCCGAGCAGAAGGTCCGAATGGCCGAAGCCGCCGCGGCGTCGGTCCAGACGAAGGAACTCGAGCTTCGCATCGCCGAACTCCAGCGAAACTCCGACGGCAAGAACGCGGAAGTCTCGCGTCTCCAGGGCGAACTCACGATCGCCCGTTCCGGCCAGGAAGAGATCAACGCCCGCATCGGCATGATGGCCGAGACCCAGCAGGCCCAGCAGAAGCTCGGTGAGACCCTCGTGGTCGAACTTCGTTCGCTCCGAACCCGCGCCGTCGACGCCGAACGACAGTCGGTCGACCTCGAAGAAGAGCTCGGAATCATCAAGTCCCAGCTCGAGGTCGCCGAAGCCGCCCGCCGGGCGCTGCAGGAGGAAGTCCAGCAGCTCAACGACGAGCGTGACCAGGCCGTCGACAAGATCGCCCGCTACGTCGCCTACATCGGTGAACTGCCGTCCGCCCGAGCCGGTGCGGCCGCGGGAACCCTTCCCGCCGACCGCAACCTCTCCTCGACCGTGATCAGCGTCCGTCGCTCGGAGGGGTCCACCCTCGCCGAGATCAACGCGGGCAGCCGTGACGGTGTGCAGGAAGGCTGGGTCCTCACCGTGGCCGACGGCAGCAAGTTCATCGGCAACCTCCGGATCATCGAAGTCGACGTCAACCGTTCGACCGGCGTGATCGAGCTCGAGGACGCCAACAACCGTGGCTCGGTTCGCTCCGGCCAGCGTGCGATCGCCCGCAAGGGTCAGTGAACCCGTCATCGCCCGCCACGACCGACCTGAATCCGCCACCGGCGGTCCGACCGCCCGTTTCCAGAGGATCCAACCATGAGTTCGATGACTGCTCCCGTACGACGCTCCGGNGGCGACCTCGACGTCTACACCGGCCTGCTCTTCGCCGCTTTTCTCGTGCTGCTCGCCGGCGTGCTCTCCGTGGCATCCGCGAACATCGCCCAGGCGGAGCAGTCCGCCGACCGATCCGCGTCGGTGCAGGCTGANAACGTCTTTCTCGGCNTTCCCGGCTTCGACGTGGTGAAGTGAGCCGNGGACGGCNANGCCCACGGGCATCACCGTCCCGACGTACAGCGACCCATCCCGCGGGCGATCCTCTGACGAGGGTCGCCCGCGGTCGTTTTCGGCGGGCTTGCGTCGGGTCGGATATTCTCGCCACCGGACGCCGACGACCGATCTGAGAAGATGGGCCGACTCGGTCGCCGATTCGCCCCTTCGCGCACTCCCGGACCTTCCTCCTCATGTTCTTCGACTCCATTCTCGGTTGGTTCAGCGTCGACATGGGCATCGACCTCGGTACCTGCAACACGCTGGTGTGCGTCCGCGGCGAGGGGATCGTCCTGAACGAGCCCTCGGTGGTCGCAGTCCGCAAGGGGACCAACCGGGTCATCAACAGCGGCACCGCGGTCGGCTGGGCCGCGAAGGACATGCTCGGCAAGACCCCCGGTTCGATCTCCGCGGTGCGTCCGCTCAAGGACGGCGTCATCAGCGACTTCGAGATCACCGAAGCGATGTTGAGCTACTTCATTCGAAAGGTGAACGGGCGAAGCCGGATCTTCGGTCCCCGGGTGGTCATCGCGATCCCGTCCGGCATCACCGCGGTCGAGAAGCGTGCGGTGCTCGACTCGGCCGAACGGGCCGGTGCGAGGAAGGTCTACCTGGTCGAGGAACCGATGGCGGCGGGCATCGGCGCGGGGCTTCCGATCGCGGAGCCGACCGCGAGCATGATCGTGGACATCGGCGGTGGCACGACCGAGGTCGCCATCATGTCGCTGGCGGACATCGCCAGCTGCGAGTCGGTCCGGGTGGCCGGTGACGACTTCGACGAGTCGATCATCAACCACATGAAGAAGAGCTACGGCCTGACCATCGGTGAACAGACCGCGGAGCGGATCAAGATCGAGATCGGATCCGCGGCGCCCGTGGGCGAGACCATGAACATGGAGGTCCGCGGCCGCGACATGGTCACCGGGCTTCCCCGGAAGACCGTGGTCACCAGCGACGAGATCCGGGACGCGCTCACCGAGCCGGTCAACCAGATCGTCGAAGCGGTGATCCGGACGCTGGAGCACGCCGAGCCCGAGCTTTCCGCGGACCTCGTCGACAATGGAATCATGCTCGCCGGCGGTGGAGCGCTGCTCCGCGGCATGGACGTGGTGATCTCCAACGCGACCGGGCTCGACGTCGAGGTCGCGGAGGACCCCCTCACCTGCGTCGCTCGCGGCACGAGCATCTATCTCGAAAGCCTCGAGGACTGGAAGGCGACGCTCGAGTCCGACCTCGACGAAGTCTGACCCGCACGACGGGAGGCGATCGATCGGCCGCACACGTCAAGTTCCACTCAGTCCCTTCTCGCTGGCCCTGCTGGTGGTCCTGTTGCTGTCGCTGCTGCCCACCGGGTGGCTCGTGCCGTGGACCAATCGGCTCTCCGAGATCGTCCGGCTTCCACTGGTTCCGCTCGGCGACATCGCGACGTCCGCGCGGGTCTGGCTGACGGTCGACGATTCCCAGATCGCGACGCGGGACGAGTTCGACCTGCTCGAGCGGGAACGCAACGAGTACCGACGGCTCTATCACGCCTCCGCCGAACGGGTGCGCGAACTGGAAGGGCTCGTCGGCAGCCTGCGGGGCCTGCCGCCGGTCGACGCGGTCGGTGAATACGTCGCGATCGAAGTCGACGTGATCGGATCGGATCCGAGTGGACCGGACGGGCCGCTGCAGGTGAACGCCGGCACGCGACGAGGCGTGCGGGGCGGGGGGGTCGCGATTCATCGAGGCGACGTCCTCGTGGGCCGCGTGATGCGTGAGGTCGGCCCCACGACGGCGTGGATCCAGCCCGCCCTCGCGACCGGACTGATCGATGCTCGCGTGACCCCCGTCGCACTGGCCGAGGCCGGCGTCCGGGAGGGCGTCGCGGTGCAGCTCGAGCCCGGGGACGGCGGCTGGCGGACGACCGTCGATCGATCCGTCTCGGTGACCTCGGGAATGATCGTTCGGCTGCACGATGCCGGTTGGTCGCGGTTCGCCCAGGGGCTCGCCATCGGCGTCGTCCGCGAGGTCACGCCGCTCGAATCCAATCCCACGCGACTGGAGATCCGGGTCCGTCCGGTGGAGGATCCCCGGCGGCTCGATCGCTTCCTCGTGGTGAGCCAGTCGGACGCCTCGGGAGACGCCCCATGAGACTCGGCGTCTTCGTGGCCGCGCTCGCCGTCTGCCTGGTGCTCGACTCGAGCTTCCTGGCCGCCTTGTCGATCGGTGGCGTGCACCCGATCGCCACCGCGGTGCTGATGGTCTACGTCGGTCTGTTCGCACCGCGACGGATGGTCCTCTGGACCGCGCTCGCGACGGGGATCCTGCTCGATCTCGCGACCCCCGCGGTCTACCGCGGCGACCAGCCCTTCTTCCTGATCGGGCCCTACGCGCTCGGATGCGTGTTCGGTGCGAACCTCCTCCTTCCGATCCGGACCATGGTCTTCCGACGGAATCCGATCGCGGTGGGCCTGCTCGCCATTCCCTACCTCTTCGCGGTCGGGGTGGTCTTCATGGCGATGTGGACGGTCCGAGGGCTCTACAGCGAGACGGCGGTCCCCTGGGCGGATGCCTCGGCGGCGGCGGAACTCGGCCGCCGTCTGGGGGAGGCGATCTACACCGGAGGCTTCGGAATCCCCTTCGCGTGGCTGCTGTTGATGACCTGGTCGACCTGGCGATTCGACGTCGGTTCGGTCCGCCGCTGAAGGCTCGTGGGTGCTGCGGAACGGGTATCTTCGCGGCATGAACGGCATGAACGGCACCAACGGCATCGATGGCGTGAACGGCGTGGTCCTGCTCGACGACGGGCGCGGGCACTTCGGCCCGCTGACCGATCTTCGATCGACCGCGGATCTCCGCAGTGGAATGCTCACCACCGGCGCCCGCCTGCTGCATGACGCGGGCCTGCCGCTCGCCGGGCTTCGCGTGCCCGAGACGCTGGCCGCGGTCGTCGCATCGAACCATCCGGGGATTCCCGTCAATCGAGCCCCCGCGGAAGGCAACGGGTTCCTGGTGCTCAACACCCGCATGCTCGACGGGTGCCGCGGCCCGTGGCCGGAACCCCGAACCGCGAACGTCGACGCCGACGGCGCGATTCGAATGGCCGTGGTCGATCACGCCGACGGCTCGACCCTGCTCGAGACCGGAGTGCTCCCGAAGGATTTCGCGGCGTCGGTCGCGGACGGACCCACGCTCGCGGAAGCGGCCTGGGACGTCTTCACCACCGCGGGCGACCGGATCGAAGCCGATCTCGATCGACTTGGTGCGGACTGGGGATCGCCGCCCGATCGACCGTCGGCCGGCCCGACCATCCTCGGCGACCATCCCGTCCGGATCGCCGCGTCCGCGACCTTCGACCCCGGCGTGGTGCTCGATGCCCGGGCGGGTGCCGTCGCCATCGGGGCGAACGTCCACGTCGGCATCAACGCCGCCATCCACGGGCCTTGTGCGGTCCTCGAATCGACGCGGGTGGCGGATCAGGCGATGCTCAAGGCGAACACCGTCATCGGGCCGCATTGCCGGGTGGGCGGAGAGATCGGCGGCACGGTCTTCCAGGGATTCGCCAACAAGAGTCACCATGGCCACCTCGGCGACAGCTGGGTCGGCGCCTGGGCGAACCTCGGGGCGGGCACGGTGAACTCCAACCTGCTCAACACCTACGGGGACGTCGCGATGCGGCTGTCGCCGGACGGGCCCCGGCTCCGGTCCGGCCGTCAGTTCCTCGGCTGCGTGATCGGTGATCACGCGAAGACCGCGATCGGAACCCGGATCATGACCGGAACCTCGATCGGCACCGGCGCGATGATCGCCACCAGCACGCCGCCCGCCGCGACCGTGCCGGCGTTCACCTGGGCGACGGACGCCGGGACACGGTCCTACCGCTTCGACAAGTTCCTCGACGTGGCGCGGACGGTGATGGCACGCCGGGAGATCGTCCTCGAGGAGGCGGCGGAGGCCCGGCTTCGGGAACTCCATCCGGAGGCGGGTCGAGGGGTGGGATCGTGAGCGACGCGGACGGCGAGGTCCTCTACCTGATCGACGGGTACGCGCAGTTCTTCCGCGCCTACCACGCGATCCGCACCGAGATGCACAGTCCGGTGACCAGCGAGCCGACGCACATGACGTTCGGCTTCACGGACATGCTCCTGAAGATCCTTCGAAACCACCGTCCGAGCCATCTCGCGGTGGTGCTCGACGTCTCGAGTGATCGGGGGACGTTCCGGTCGCAGATGTTCCCCGAGTACAAGGCCAACCGGGACGCACCGCCGTCGGACCTGAAGCCGCAGGTGGACCGCTGTCTCGACGTGCTCGGGCAGCTCGGGGTCCCGGCCTTCGGGCTGGAGGGCGTCGAGGCGGACGACGTGATCGCGACCCTCGTGCGTCGGCTCCGCCGCGACCGTCCGGAGCTCGAGATCCGGATCATCTCCAAGGACAAGGATCTGCAGCAGCTGCTGGACGAGCGGACCGCGCTGTTCGACGTCCACAAGGATGAAGTGACCGGCGTCGCCGAACTGGAGGCTCGGACCGCGGATCCGAAGCGGGGGCTCGAAGGCATCTCGCCGGCGCAGGTCGTCGACATGCTGACCCTGATGGGCGACACCGCCGACAACGTCCCCGGTGTGGATGGGATCGGTCCCAAGACCGCGGCGAACCTGGTTTCGGAGTTCGGTTCGATCGACGGCGTCTACGCCTGCATCGACGCGGAGGAGGATCTCAAGGATGCCCGCCGACGGATCAAGGGCAAGCGTCGGGAGAATCTCGTCGCGGCCCGCGACCGGATCCCCCTCGGTCGGGCGTTGATCACGTTGAAGGAGGACTGCGACGTCGACTTCGAACTCGACGACGCCGCGGTCCGGCTCGATCGGGTGGACGCCGAGGTGGTCGACGAGACCATGCGGGTGCTCGGTTTCACGCGACATCGGACCGGCTTCCGCGCCGTGCTCGGCGGCGAAGGCGACGTCGATGCCGGATCGCCGGCGACGGGCGTCGCCGAAGAAGCGCCGGCCGCCGCCCCCGACGCCGTCTCCGATGCGGCGGGAACGCTGTTCGCCTTCGGTGACGGCGACGTCTCGGTCACCATGACACCGTCCCTGACCCCGGTCGACGGCGACTACGAGATCGTCTCGACGCTCGACGCCCTCGAGGCGGTCGTGGATCGTGCCGAGGCGGCCGGCGTGGTCGCGATCGACACCGAAACGGATTCCCTCGGGCCGCGGACCGCGAAACTGGCGGGGGTCTCGATCGCGGTCGAGGAGGGCGCGGGGGTCTACGTGCCGCTTCGGTCTCCCACGCCGGAGACCCATCTCGATCTCGACACCGCCCGTCCCCAGCTCGAGCGGCTGCTCGGCGATCCGTCGATCGGCAAGATCGGGCACAACCTGAAATTCGATCTCGTGGTCCTTCGAGCGCACGGCTTCGAGATCCGCGGGATCGTCGGTGATTCGATGGTCGCGTCGTACATCGACGATGCCACCCGCGCGACCCACAAGCTCGACGCCCTGTCGGAATCGGAGCTGGGTCGCCGGTGCGTGCCGATCGAGGCGTTGATCGGGA
Organism: Phycisphaerae bacterium; assembly: GCA_002684755.1. Next base: position 8,339 of record NYVS01000051.1, on the reverse strand, counting down.
AGGGCAGGAACCAGCGTGCGTTCAGCGAGGTCCCGCTCGAGGAGGCGGCGCCGTACGCGGGCGAGGATGCGGACGTCTCGCTTCGACTCGAGCGGCGCTTTCGCCGGCGGCTCGTCGACTCCGACCTCGAGACGCTGTACGAAGCGACCGAGGTCCCGTTGGTCGAAGTCCTCGCCGGGTTGGAGTTCGAGGGGATCCGGGTCGAGCCCGAGGTGCTCGACGAGCAACGAGAGGGCCTGCAGGCGAGGATCGAGACCCTGCGGGCGTCGATCGTCGACGAGGCACCGCACGTGTTCAGTCCGGACTCGCCCAAGCAGCTCGCCGCGGCGCTGTTCAACGCGCCGGACGCGGATCCGCCGGGGCTCGGCATCAAGCCGCTCAAGAAGGGGAAGACCGGGCCGAGCACGGATGCGGAGGTCATGGAGAAGCTCTCGGAGGATCCCGGTGTCTCGACGCCGATCCCCGGCCTGATCCTCGAGTACCGGCAGCTCACCAAGCTGGTCAACACCTACCTGGTCGCGCTCAAGGAGGCGATCCGCCCCGAGACCGGACGGATCCATGCGTCCTTCAACCAGACCGTCACCGCCACCGGAAGGCTCTCCTCGAGCGATCCGAATCTTCAGAACATCCCGATCCGGACCGAGGTGGGGCGACGGATTCGGCGAGCCTTCGTGGCGGCGCCGGGGCACGTGCTGCTCGCCGCCGACTACTCGCAGGTCGAGCTTCGAATGCTGGCGCACCTCTCCGGGGACGAGAACCTGCAGGCGGCGTTCCACCGAGGGGACGACATCCACGCGGCGGTCGCCGCCGAGGTCGAGGGCGTGCCGCTGGAAGCGGTGGACGGGGCCGCCCGCACCGCGGCGAAGATGGTCAATTTCGGGATCGTCTACGGCGTGACCGCCTACGGCCTCGCCCGTCGGCTCGGTGGCGACACCGACGTCGCTCGGGCCGATCAGATCATCCGCGACTACAAGGCCCGGTATCCGGCGATCGAGGCGTTCCTCGAGGCCTGCGTCGAACAGGCTCGCCGCGAGGGCTCCGTCTCGACGATCCTGGGCCGTCGGCGATCGATTCCCCAGGTCCACGCCCGCAATCCTCAGGAGCGAGCCCAGGGCGAGCGGATGGCCATCAACACGGTGGTGCAGGGCAGTGCCGCGGATCTCATCAAGCGTGCCATGATCGACCTTCACCGAGCCCTTCCGACGCGTTTTTCGACGTCCCGGATGATCCTCCAGATCCACGACGAGCTCGTCTTCGAGGTTCCGGAGGTGGAGATCGAGGCCGTCGCCGACCTCGTCCGGGAACGGATGGAGAACGCCATGGAACTCTCGGTGCCACTGGTGGCCGAGCCGTCCTGGGGAACGAGTTGGGCGGACACCAAGTGAGTCCCGGGCCGGGATCGGCTGGTCGACTTGACGAGCGGCCGCGGGACGCTAGTCTGTACCGTCTCGCCGGATCCCGGCGGGTGGACACAGAGCGGGGGCGGTAGCTCAATTGGTTAGAGTACCGGCCTGTCACGCCGGTGGTTGCGGGTTCGAGTCCCGTCCGCCTCGCTTCGCGGCCTCTCTCACGAGAGGCCGCTGTCCTTTTTGGCCGGAGCGTCCCGGGCCGGCTCGTTCGCTCGTTCAGCCCACGGGCTGGTGTTCGGGACGCCACTTGATGTTGCAGCCGAGACTGGGGCGCTGGTCGCTCGGGACGGGGCGTCCNTCGAGGGCCGCCTCGATCGCGGTGTCGAGATCCGCCCCGGTCACGGGGAGATCGTCGCCCGGTCGACTGTCGCAGAACTGGCCTCGATACACGAGCCGTCGATCACCGTCGAAGAGGAAGAAGTCCGGCGTGCACGCCGCGGAGTACGCCTTCGCGACCGACTGGTNCTCGTCGAAGAGGTACGGAAAGGTGTAGTTCCGCGCCTCGATCTCNCGGGCCATGGCGTCCGGGGAATCCGCNGGATGGGTCTCGACGTCGTTCGAGTTGATGGCGAAGATCGCGAGGCCGCGGGCCTGCCACTCGCGGCTCGATTCCGCGAGCTGTGCGGCGATGTGCACCACGAAGGGGCAGTGATTGCACATGAACACCACGAGGACCGCCTGCGCNGTNTCGGCATCGGCGAGGCCATGCAGNGCGCCCGTGGGATCGGGGAGTCGGAAATCAGGTGCCGGAATACCGAGCGGGATCATGTTCGAGGCGGTGCGGGGCAAGGGTTGGCTCCAGGATTCGGGGGTGTGCCGGTGATCAGCTTCGACCGATGAGAACGCCGCATCCGAACACGATGAGGCCGCCGATCACGGTCCCGAACATCGCACGCAGCAGGGGCGTGTCCATGTACTTCCGTCGGATCAGCGCGACGGCGAAGAGTTCGACGACGACCACGGCGATCGCGATGGTGGTCGCGAGCTCGAAGCCGTCGATGAGATAGGGAAGGGTGTGNCCGAGCCCGCCGACCGTGGTCGCGCCGCCGCAGACCAGNCCCCGGACCGTGGGGGAGCCNCGGCCGCTCATCCGGCCGTCGTCNCTCATCGCTTCCGCGAANGCCATGCTGATTCCAGCGCCGACCGCGGCCGCGAGACCGACCTTGAACGTCGGTCCGCTCTCGCTGGTCGCGAAGGCCGCCGCGAACAGCGGGGCCAGCGTGGAGACCGAGCCGTCCATGAGACCGGCGAGTCCGGGCTGGACGATCTGCAACACGAANCGACGTCGTTCGTCGTCGGGTTCGATGGNCGGGCTGGTGTCGGTGGATTCCATCTCAGCGGATCTGCATCAGGACGAGGATGAACACGATCACGGCGACGAGGACGATGACGGTCTTCGCGGACAGGAGGCTGGCGGCGCGGTCGACCGGGGCGTGGCCGATCCGGCCTTCGATCACCGATTCNCAGTGGGGGCACTGGTAGGCCTCGTCCCAGACCTCCTCGCCGCAGTCGGGGCAGTAGCCGATCTCGCCCGCGAACCGGTCCAGATCCTCGTCGCTCGGGTCCTCGTCGATCATGNGGAGAGGCTACCAAGTCCGACGGCCCTCGACGCCGCGATGGAATGCCGGGTTCAGGCGGATCGGGAGTGGCGAGCCGGTGAAAGGGGACGTTCGTCCCGTTTCTCGGAATCGAGCTGGCCGCGCAGCTTGGAGAGCCCNCGGTGCTTCCAGTTGTTGATGGTCGTGACGGAGACGCCCAGACTTCGTGCGGCATGGGCGTAGCTCTTGCCCTCGCAGACGATCATTCGAAGCGCATCCCGTTCGTCGGGGTTCAGCCTTCCAAACGCCTGCTCGACCTGGCCGAGGTTGGCGATCTCCTCCGCGGCGCGAAGGGGCTTCGGTGAGGAATCCTCCTCGTTCTGGCGGATCCGAGGCTTGATCTTCTCGTCCACGATCTCGCGGAGACGGACCGATCGCGTGAATCTCCGGCGCAGGATGTTGTGCACGATCTTGAGGATGTAGCTGATCGAGATCTCGAGTTCCTCGAGACGAGGATGCTGGAGAAGACGCACGAACGCTTCCTGGGTCGCGTCCTCGGCGACCGCGGGCTCCGCCGACTTTCGAGCGAACGCGTACACCCGGTCGTGGTAGGCCTCGAAGAGTTCGAGGACGATGCTGGCTCTGTCACGTTGTCTGGTCTCTTCTCGCATTCGACGCTCCATGCTCCCGGCGCACTGCCGTGGTTCCCGCTTCCCCGTCGTCGGCCCAAACCACTCTGGCGACGACTCGGCGGGCCCGGCTCCGCGTGGAGTCGTGGATCACCTGTCGTTTCACCATTACAAGTCGAACGCGGGTGACTTCTCTATGGGGTGATTTCCCATGCCTTCGGAGGCCGTTTCGAAATCGGTGTTCTCGTCGCGTAAGCCGTGGTTTTGGTAGAATTCGTCTTGGAAATTTCTAGGAATGGAACGCCCCACCTCTCCATGCTGACTGAAAACACCATCATCATCGCCGACGACCACTCGCTGATCCGGTCAGCGCTGGTCGCACTGCTCGACGCGTCCACCGGGCTTTCCGTGGTCGCGGACGTGGAGGATGCCGACAAGGCCCTTCGGGAGACCGCGCGGCATCGTCCGGACGTCGTGGTGCTCGACATCGACATGCCGGGCGTCGATTCGTTCCAGGCGGCCGCCGAAGTCCGCCAGATCAGTCCGAAGACCGAGGTGGTCTTCCTTTCCGGTTCCTGCAACGACCGGTTCATCGAAGCCGCCCGCGCATCGGGTGCTCGTGGATACGTCTACAAGGGCGACGAGCCCGCGGAACTCGTGTCCGCGATTCGCGCGATCGTCGACGGTGGAACCTTCTACAGCACGAGCGTGAGCGAACGCATCTCGACCGCGCCGCACGGCGACGGCGGCTCGAAGTTCTCGATGCTCTCGTCGCGCGAGCTCGAGACGCTGCGCTACATCGCGAAGGGTCTGTCGAAGAAGGAGATCGCGCCGTTGATGCACATCAGCGTGAAGACCGTCGACAAGCANGTGACGCAGCTGATGTCCAAGCTCGAGATCCACGACCGGGTCGCGCTCGCTCGATATGCGATTCGAGAGGGCCTCGTCGANCCGTGATGGCGATCANCCGGTGCGGCGTCCGGCATCGGCCGTCGCCGATTCGCAGTCCGCGAGCAGGTCGCGGATCGTCGAGACGAGCGGCCCCATCTCGAACGGCTTGCGAAGCAGCNTCGTCCGCTCCAGCGGCGGCGGGTCCGCGANTCCCCCGGTGATGAGCACGCANGGCGTCCGATCGCCTGCGGCACGAAGCGCNGAAATGCAGTCGATGCCTGATCTTCGAGGCAGATCGATGTCCATGACCAGCATCTCGATGTCGTGGTCGGCGGCGAGGTGTTCCTCCACGCCGACGGCGTCGCTCGCCTTGGTGACGCTGGTGCCGGCCTGCTCGAGATGAGNCGTGATCACGTCGCGGACCGCCGCGTTGTCCTCGACGACGAGCGTCGTGCGGGGCATTCGAGCATCGCCGACCGCCGCTGCCGGNGTCTCGTCGAGTCGACCGGGCGATTCCACGCAGACCGGCAGCACGAGACGGGCGCCAAGCCCGCCGAGGGGGCTGGAGGTCAGTTCGAACAGTCCACCCAGCCGATTCGCCGATCGGCGGCAGAGCGAGAGTCCGACCCCCGGGCCGGTGCTGCCCGGGCCGGATTCGAAAGGTTCGAGGAGACGCGCGCGGTCCGACGGCGGAATGCCGGGGCCGTCGTCGTCGACGCGGATCTCGATCCGGTCGGCATCGAGACGCNTGGCCGAGATTCGAATCCGGCCCCGGCCCCGGATGGCATCGCGGGAATTCACGACGAGATTGAGAAGCATCCGTTGCAGCGTCTCCGGAGGCGCTTCGAGCACGACCCCGTCGTCGATCGCGCTTCGATCGCATTCGAACCTGAGGTCGAGTCGGCGCGGAATCAGTCGCTTCGCGGTGTTCGCGATCTCCTCGAGTTCGACGCGGATCGGAATCCGGAGCGTGCGANNCGCCCCGGCGNCGTCGGGGACGAATCGNTCGATCAGGTGTNGGGCCGCGTCGACGGCGTTCCNGATCTCTTCGAGGCCCTTCGCCGTGACCGGGTCGTCGGTNCGCTGGAGAAGAAGNGAGACCCGCCCNCCGATCGCGAAGGCGACGTTGTTGAAATCATGCCGGAGGCCACCGGCCAGCTGGAGCAGGATCTCGGAACGCTCGAGCGATCCCCGGATCGTGGCGAACGATTCCCGCTCGCGTCCGAGTTCTTCGCGCTCGAAGCGTCGTCCGATGGCGTCGCAGAAGCGACCGAAGACCAGTGCGATCTCGTCCGTCCGTTCCTCATCGGGCTCGAAGTCGGCGACCAGGATGGAGTCGAGGTGCGAGTCGACTCGGATGGGCGACATGAATCGATCCGTGGCCTGGTTCCACTCGTGGATCGATCTTCCCGCCTCGAGTCGCGAGATCGTCCGACTCGACAGCGTGGCGGGCATGGACATGGCGGCGGATCGTCCCGCCGGCCAGCTGGCGATTCGTCGACTCCGGGATTCCGGGTCGACTTCGAACCAGCCGATCCCCGGCAGGTCGAGTTCCTCGCCGATCAGGGCGAGCAGCTCGCACATCGCCTGATCGAGATCTTCGGTGCCGTCGAGCGTCTCGACCGCGATCTCCAGCGTCCTTCGCAGGCGAGCCGACGACTCCCGGCGTCGTTCGATGTTCGCCCGGTCGGAGTCGTCGTGGAAGAGGAGTGCCGAGGTGCCGTTCCGGGATCGACGGATCGTCCCTCGCATCGACCACCAACGGCCGTGATCTCTCCGCACCCGGAAGTCACAGGAGGTCGACTGGTTCGGCTGGAGGCCACGCAGCGTCGTCCGAAGACGCGGACGATCATCGGGATGGATGGCGGACCACCACTCCTTGATTCGTTCCGATCCTCCGTCCGAATCGGCGATCTCGGCCAGCAGTCGGTCCATGCCCGGGTTCCACCGCGTGGCGACGAGATTCGCGTCGAATCCGGCGAAACCGAGGTCCGGGACATCGGCGAGTTCGAGCAGTTCGTCGAGACCATCGTTCGTGCCGCTGCGTCCGTGGCGACCGAGTGCGAGTCCGATGACGACGCCTGCGAGCAGGCCCACCCCCGAAATCATGATCATGGTGATCGCATCGAGCGTCGATCCGGTCGTGGTCGACGGCAGGTCGGAGATGGCGTGCAACGGACCCATGGCCCGAGACTAGCCGTCGCGGTGGGGATTGAAACGTGGGAATTTACTCCAGTTCCCGCGGAATCTCAGTCGCAGTCGCCCCATCCGATGAAAAGCACGCCCAGATCCTTGCCGTCGACGATGCCGTCCCCGTTGAAGTCGGCGGGGCAGTTTCCGCACGACCCCCAGGAGACGAACAGCAGCCCGAGATCGGCGCCGCTCGTCGACCCGTCGCCGTCGAGATCCGTGATGCAGTCGGCTTCGCATGCCGGTGCGATGTCGTTCCCGCCGTCGTCGGTCCACGGGCCGTCGATCTGATCGGGGGTGTTCCCGCAGGCCTGCGTGTCGAGGAGCCGGGGATTGCTTCCATTCCAGCTGTGCATCCCACCGCCGATGCTGGCGACGTTCTCACGCAGCGAGCAGCCCTCGAGCGTCGGGCTGGTCGAGAAGTTGTGGATCGCGCCGCCTTCGCCGTTCGCGACGTTGCTGAAGAAGTCGCAGTCGATGAACTCGGGGATCGCGGCGCTCGATCCGGGGTCGGCGTTGAAGACGGCCCCACCTTCGTCGCCTGCGGCGTTCGCCTCCATGATGCAGCCGCGGACCAGCGGGCTGCTCGCGTCGTTGTACATCGCGCCGCCGTCGCTCGCCGCGGTGTTGGCCTGGAAGAGGCAGTCCCTGAACTCGGGCCGGCTGCCGTCGAAGTTGAGCACGGCACCGCCGAAGAAACCACGGTTTTCGATGAACTGGCAGTCGGTTATCTCCGGCTCGGCACCCCAGTTGTAGATCGCGCCGCCGAGACACGCCGATGAACCGTTGTCGAGGAACGCGCAATCGACGATCGTCGGTCGGCAGATGGAGCCGTTCTCGTCGCCGTTGAGGATCGCCCCGCCGTATTCGGCGTCGTTTCCATCAAAGAGGCACGCCCGAATGGTGGGGCTGCTCCCGTCCCGGTTCCAGAAGCCGCCGCCGAAGTACTCCCAGAAGTCGATCGCGCCGTTGTCGTTCCAGTCGTACCAGCTTGCACGGCAGTTTCGAACCACGAATCCCTCGATCACCGTCTTCGCGGTCTCGCCGTTCCGGCACCTCACGCCCCGGCGGAACGACTCGCCGTCGATGATCGCGGTGCCGGGGATCGTCGCGGCGAGGTGGATCCGCTTGCCTTCGAGGTCGACGACCTGGTCGTCGGTGGAGGTGTACGTACCGGGGGCGACGAGCACCACGTCACCATCGGACGCGAAGTCGACGGCGGCCTGGATCGAATCGAAATCGGCGGGGCCATCGTCGTCGACGGTGAGGGGGTCGGCGACGAGGGGCGAGGCGAGGGCGGTGATCGCCAGGGCGCGGGCGACGATCCGGGAAGTCCTGATCATGGTTTTCTCCGGCCCGATTATCGTCGCTTGCGATCTCGATGCGAGCAGAAAGGGCCGTATCGGCCCGGACTCGTGGGTCGGCCGGCATCCGAGATCCCGCCGCACCCGTCGTTCGTGGCGTCCGGGGGGCTTCGCCGAGCATCGCTCCGTGATCACGGAAGCCGGAGTCGGGGCGTGATCTTTCCGCTGCGGTTGGAGTCGGGCGGGGCTTCGGCCGATGTGGTCAGGGAAGGGCGGCGGCCATCGTGTGCCGTCGCCGAACGTTCGTCTGCCAGCGGCCCGCGCCGGGTCGATCGTTCGAAATCAAGGGAAGGACCGCGATGCCCGTATCAGAAGAAG
>NYVS01000008.1 GCA_002684755.1 Phycisphaerae bacterium | reverse complement strand
CGGGGACGGGTGGACGGGTCGGGTCGACCGGGAAGATGTTGTAGTGGCCGATCGGGGTCGAGAGTTCGTTACCGACCACGGAGGTGATCTGGGAGGAGGCACCCAACGTCGTGATGGTGGGGATGTAGTCGATGTTCCGGTTGTGATCGGTCGCCACCGCGAAGTCGACGCCCTCGCCCACCAGGCTCACGATCCGCTCCGGCATGTTGGAGTCGCCGTGACCGGAGTGGGTGAGCGTGTGCAGATGGAAGTCGCCGCCGATCAGGCCGGTGGTGTCGACGGCCGGTCGGATTCGAAGCTCGACCTCGAGTCGGCCGTCGGCGGGGATCTCGACCCGGCGTCGATCGATGCTCCACTCGATCCCGCGACTGGCAAGCAGTTCGCAGCCGCCGGCGGGCAGGACGAGTTCACCGATGCCGTCGAGGGCGTAGCAGACGTCTTCCCGCACGGCGTGGCGGTCGCCGAAGGGCCCGCCCAGCGCGACGAGGTCGACGTCCGGCTCGAGGACGGTGAGTCGGGCGGACACCGGCGTGTCGTCGGGACCGAGGATCCGGTACGCGAGCACGCCGGTCTCCGCGGTCGGGTCTGCGGATGCGGGAACGGTGGCGACGGCGAGCAGGACGGCGACGATCATGGATGGCATCATCCGTGCACCGTACCACTCGGAAATGCACGGACGCCCCCGCAGCGAGCTGCGGGGGCGTCCGGTGTTTCTCGGTCGATCGCTTGGGCGATCGATGGAATCACTCTTCGATCGAGCCGGTCCCGTTATTGGCCCACGGGTTGAATTCGCCCGGTGCCCAGTTGCCGCCGTGGTTGTAGTAGGGGTTTCCCCCCTGCCAGCCGCTGGTGTAGGGATTCGCCGCGTTACCACCGTTCGGATTGTTGGCGTAGGGGCTCGCGGGGTTCTGCATGGCCGGATGATGCGGAACCATGTAGGCGGGATGGGCGTACCCGTTGAAGCTCGTGGTCACATGGGGCGCACCCGCGATCGAGTACGAACCGCCGGGATGATGGTGATTGTGGGTGTGGTAGTGATAGTGGACCTGCGGTGAGCCGATCGCCTGCTCTTCGAGGGACTGGGGATTCACTTCGCCGCCCGCGGAGTTGTATCCCGCCATCGCACCACCACCCGTTTCGGGCTTGCCCTTGATCTCGTAGTTTTCATCCTGCATGGCGCCGGCCCAGATCACCGGCTCGGTGGTCTGATTGGTGTTCGCGCATCCGGCGGCGGCGAGGACGGTGAGGAGGAGCATCGGCGTTCGCATCGGTTGGGTCCTTCGGTTGGATTCGAATCCGCCTGACGAAACTCGGCGGCTCTCCCGGTATCGGCGATCTCGGGGGCTCGCCCGCAGTCTGAACCCTCGCAAGCGGGAAAATCCCGTCCCGGTACCATGCAGCCCGACGGAGCAGGCCGCCGATGCGGTCCCCACCGAAAAACAGGCAGGCAGGAGAGCCAGGAATGACCACGACGAGTTCCGACCACCCGATCGCCGGCACCCCGGGCGACGTTCCCGCGATCGACGCCCTCGCGATCAACACCATCCGGACCCTGTCCATGGACGCGGTGCAGGCCGCGAACAGCGGGCATCCGGGCACTCCGATGGCGCTCGCCCCGGTCGCCTACGCCCTCTGGCAGCATCGCCTGAAGTACGACCCCGCCGATCCGATCTGGCCCGATCGGGACCGGTTCGTGCTGAGCAACGGTCACGCCTCCATGCTCCTTTATTCCATCCTGCACCTCGCGGGTGTGAAGGCGGTCAACCCCAAGTACGAGATCACCGGCGATCCCGCGGTCCGGCTCGAGGACATCGAACGGTTTCGACAGATGGATTCGAAGTGCCCGGGCCACCCGGAATACCGGTGGACCAGCGGCGTCGAGACCACGACGGGGCCGCTCGGCCAGGGGATCGCGACCAGCGTCGGCATGGCGATGGCCTCGCGGTGGAAGGCGTCGCGTTACAACCGGCCGGGGTTCGATCTCTTCGACTACTCCGTCTTCGCGATCTGCGGCGACGGATGTCTCATGGAAGGCGTCTCCAACGAAGCGGCGTCGCTCGCGGGCCATCTCGGCCTGAGCAACCTCTGCTGGATCTACGACAACAACAAGATCACGATCGAGGGGCACACCGATCTCGCCTACGGCGACGACGTCGCGACCCGTTTCCTCTCCTACGGCTGGAACGTGCTTCGGGTGGGGGACGCGAACGACGTCGATCGGCTGACCCAGTGCTTCGAGACCTTCGACGCGACCGACGACCGACCGACGATGATCATCGTCGACAGTCACATCGGCTGGGGTGCGCCGCACAAGCAGGACACCGCGTCGGCCCACGGCGAACCGCTCGGCGTCGACGAGATCCGACTCGCGAAGGAAGCCTACGGCTGGCCGCCCGACGCGAAGTTCCTCGTTCCGGACGGCGTGATGGAGCGGTTCCAGGAACTGGTCGGCGCCCGCGGCCGCACCGCCCGCGACGCGTGGTTCGACGCCTACGAGCGTTACCGCGTGGAGCACCCCGACCTCGCGGAGGAGCTTCTCCAGATGCAGCGTCGGGAGCTGCCCGGCGACTGGGACGCGGATCTGCCCGAGTTCCCCGCGGACCCGAAGGGCATGGCGACCCGTGCTTCGAATGGAAAGGTCCTCAACGCCGTGGCGGGACGGGTGCCCTGGTTGATCGGCGGCGCCGCGGACCTCGCGCCCAGCACCAAGACGTTGATCACCGACCCCGAGGCCGGCAGCTTCCAGCGACCCGACGCACCCGGTTCGGCCCCCGGCGACTACGGCGGTCGAAACCTGCACTTCGGGATCCGCGAGTTCGCGATGGCCGCCGCCTGCAACGGTCTCTCCCTCTCGAAGGTCCGTTCCTACGGCGCGGGATTCCTGATCTTCAGCGACTACTGCCGGGCGGCGATCCGACTCGCGGCGTTGATGGAGATCCCGGTGATCTACGTCTTCACCCACGACTCCATCGGGCTCGGGGAAGACGGGCCGACCCACCAGCCGATCGAGCAGATCCCCTCGCTGCGGGCGATGCCGGGCATCATGGTCTTCCGACCCTGCGACGCCAACGAGGTCGCGGAGTGCTGGCGGGGGTTCATGCCCATGAAGCACGAACCGGTGCTGCTCGCGCTCTCCCGACAGAATCTTCCCACGCTCGACCGGACCAGGTACGCCTCGGCCCGCGGCGTGGAGAAGGGTGGCTACACCCTCGCGGACTGCGACGGGACGCCGGAAGTCATCCTGATCGCGACCGGCAGCGAGGTTCATCCCTGTCTCGAGGCGCACGACCGTCTCGCGAGCGAGGGCGTCCGGAGCCGGGTGGTCAGTCTTCCGTGCTGGACGCTCTTCGAACGCCAGTCCGAGGCGTACCGCGAATCCGTGCTGCCGACGGGCGTCCGTGCCCGGGTCTGCGTCGAGCAGGCGGCGACCTTCGGCTGGGAGCGGTACTCCGGCCTCGAAGGCGAGATCATCGGGATGACCCGCTTCGGTGCGAGCGCTCCGATCGCGGAACTGCAGAAGGAATTCGGATTCGAACCGGAGAACGTCGTCGAAGCCGCGAAACGGACCATGGCCCGGGTCGCGGGAGGTGGCGCGTGAAGATCGCGATCGGATCGGATCACGCCGGCTTCGAATTGAAGGAATCGCTTCGCGTCTTCATCGAATCGCTGGGGCACGAGATCATCGACGTCGGAACCGATTCGACCGAGAGCGTCGATTATCCCGACTACGCGGAGAAGGTCGCGGTCGAGATCATCACCGGACGCGCGGACCGGGGCGTGATGCTCTGCGGTTCCGGCGTCGGGGCGAGCGTCGCGGCCAACAAGGTCCCCGGCATCCGGGCCGCCAACTGCGAGGACTACTACTCCGCGCACCAGGGGGTCGAGCACGACGACATGAACATACTGGTGCTGGGTGGTCGCATCGTCGGATCCGCCCTCGCGGAGGACATGGTCCGGGGGTATCTCGCGGCGTCGTACACCGGTGAACCGCGACACGCTCGCCGACTGGAGAAGGTCCTGGCGATCGAGGCGCGGGGCGACGAGTATCGTGCCATGCGGCCCTGATCCTTCACCGCTCCGTCCATGAGGAAAACGACGCGTCGAGCGGATCGCTCGACGCGTCGTTTTCATTTCGATCATGGAATCACGGACATCGGAGGCGACCGGAGTCGCCGACGATCAATCCACCACGTCGATGAGTTCGACGTCGAAGATCAGCGTCGCCCGCGGGGGGATCGGACCACGGCCCGACGGTCCGTAGGCGAGATCGAACGGGATCACGAGCTTCCGCTTGCCGCCCGCCCGCATGCTGCCGACGCCTTCGGTCCAGCCCTTGATCACGCCGTTGAGGGCGAAGTCGATGGGCTGGCCACGATCGACCGACGAGTCGAACTTGGTGCCGTCGACGAGCCATCCCGTGTAGTGGACCTTGACCTTCGACGTCGGACCGGCGGGGCTGTCGCCCGCGCCTTCCTCGAGATCGAAGTAGCTGAGTCCGCTGGGAAGGGTCACCATCTCCCGGTCGCCGACCGCGTCGCCGGGGAATCTCGGGACGAGGGTGTCGGACACCACGGCGCCGGAGACCGCGTCGACCACGATGTCGTGACGCTTGCCGTCGTTGTAGATCACGGTGGTGATGGTCGGGGGTTCGGCGTCGTCGTTGGCGTAGACCGCCTTGACGAGTCCATCGACCTTTTCGGTCGAGGTGCGGATCGCCTCGGGGATCGAGATCATGGGTGCGGTGACCTTCCCGGTGGCCCCGTCGACGATGACCTTGGTGGGTACGCCGTTGCGGCTCACCATCAACTCGTAGGCGACCGCTTCGCCGTCGAATCGGCAGGCGAGGCTGCGGACCGTGCCGCCGGTCTTCTCCTCCGCCTGCTTCACGGCTTCCTGGGCATTGACCGGCGCTGCGGCGAGTCGCTGCTCGACTTCGTAGGGGTCGGGAGGGATGGTCGTGTAATCGGTGGTTTCTGGCGTCGAAGTCATGAGGATGGCCGAGGCTGCGAGGAGGACGAGACTGTTCATCGAATCTGCTCCGGTGTTCCGGAAAGGACGGCGTCGTCACGCGACGACGGGAGAAGAATGGTAGTCCCCCGTGGATGTCGGGGATAGTCGGGTATCCTCGCGGCGTCCGGTCGGTGACCGGGCCAAAAGGAGACGACGGATGCGAAGCATCGAACGTGGATTGATCGTCGTGGCACTCGCGGGGCTCGTCGCGGTCCTCGGATGCGAGGAGCCTGCGGACGACGACTTCGAACCGGTCGTCGACGGCACCCCGAAATCCACCCTCGGCAAGGCGAAGGGATTCTCCGAGGACACCATCGCGGACATGCAGGAACGCCAGGAGGCGATCGGTCGCCAGGCCGATACGGTCTTCGATGACGCCGCGGCCCGCGAACTCGAGGAGTCCGGCGACTTCCCCGACGGCGGTCGATGACCTCGAGGATTTTCGGCGCGGGCTTCAACCCTCGAGGCTTCAACCGAGCCGGTCGGGATTCAGATCAAGCAGGTCCTCGGTGACGAAGAGACCGTCCTTCCGGATCGTCTCGTCGTCGAAGCGGATCTCGCCGCCACCGAAATCGGGGCGCTGGATGCAGACGAGGTCCCAGTGGATCTCGCTCCGATTTCCGTTGTCGGCCTCGTCGTAGGCCTGCCCCGGCGTGAAGTGGAAGCTGCCGGCGATCTTCTCGTCGAACAGGATGTCCTTCATCGGCTGAAGGATGTGCGGGTGGAAGCCGATCGCGAATTCACCGATGAACCGGGCGCCTTCGTCGGCATCGAAGATCTCCTCGAGTCGGTCGCCGCCGACGGTCGCCGAGGATTCGACGATCCGCCCCTTCTCGAAGACCAGACGGACGTTCTCGAACGGAACGCCGTGGTAGATGGTGGCGGTGTTGTAGGCGACCACGCCTTCGATGGAGTCCCGGACCGGCGCGGTGAACACCTCGCCGTCGGGGATGTTCATCTCGCCGCAGCAGGCCACCGCGGGGATGTCCTTGATCGAGAAGCGGAGGTCGGTGTCGCCCGGCCCCACGATGTGCACGCGATCGGTCCGGTTCATGCGGTCGACCAGCGCGGTGGCCGCGGTCGACATCCGGCCGTAGTCGAGACAGCACACCCGGAAGTAGAAGTCCTCGAACTCGTCGGTGCTCATGCCGGCGAGCTGGGCCATCGAGGGCGTGGGCCACCGAAGCACGCACCACTTGGTGCGCTTCACCCGTTCCTCGAAGTGGACGGGCTTCTGGTAGTTCCGGCCGAAGAGGCTCATCGACGCTTCGTCGACCGACGCCATCTCGCTCGCGTTCTCGCCGCCCCGGACGCCGATGTACGCGTCCATCGCCTTCATCCGGTGGGCGTCGATGTCCGCCCAGGCGTCGATCTGGGCTTCGTCGGCACCGTCGACCAGGGTCCGCAGCAACCGGGTCGATCGCAATGCGGCATGGGGATGGGCGCCTCGGGCCCGGGCCGCCTTGATCACCGCCGCGACGAACGCGTCGGGGGCGTCGAAGGACTCCACCAGCAGGTGTTCGCCGGGGGTCAGTCGGGTGGAGTGGGAGACGAGGAGTTCCGCCAGTCGGTCGAATCGAGGGTCGTGCATGGGATCTCGGGTGGTTGGAGTCGAACTTCCCCGGCGAACGGGGTGGGTGTCGGATGAATCATCGTCGGTCAACGACCGGCGAGGAGTCGAAGG
Organism: Phycisphaerae bacterium; assembly: GCA_002684755.1. Next base: position 43,255 of record NYVS01000008.1, on the reverse strand, counting down.
AAATCGGCGGGACGAAGCACATCGAATCGATCGACCACGAGATCGGCGTGGTCGAGTTCCGCGGCGGTCCGGCCGGTGGAGACGATCCCGATCGAGGACATGCCGGCGGCCTTCGCCGCGTCGATTCCGGCACCGGCGTCCTCCATCACCACGCACTGCGCGGGCGACGCGCCGAGTCGTTCGGCGGCGAGGAGGAAGACCTCGGGGTCCGGCTTGCCGTGGACCACCTCGCCGCCGCACACGGAGGCGTCGATGAGATCCGCGATCCCGAGTCGATCGGCCGCGAGTTCGAGATTCTCGCGCGGCGCGCTGGTGCCGATCGCCACCGCGAAGTCCTGTTCACGGAGGCCGGCGATGAGTTCGGGGACGCCCGGCATCGCCGGGAAGGTCCGGTCGAGTTCCGTTCGGAAGTCGGTCTCCTTCGCCTCCGCGACGCGTTCGATCGTGGCGTCATCCGGATCCGGTCGGCCGGCATCGGCCCAGAAGCGACGGATGATGGTCGGATTGGTCCGTCCGAAACTCCAGGCGAACATGGCCGGCGTCAACTCGATGTCGTTCGCGGCGCACGCCGTCCGCCACGCGGCGTGATGCGCGTCGTAGGTGTCGATCAGGGTGCCGTCGAGGTCGAAGATCGCGGCGCGGGTGGGGTCGGGCATGGTGTCCTTCGAATGGGCCTCAGGCCCGGAAGCCGGCCGCGATCTCGCCGATCGTCGCGATCGCGCGATGGATGCCGTCGGCATCCACGTCGAGGTGGGTCACCATGCGGACCCGCGTCGGATCGAAGGCGTAGGCGGCCACACCCGCCTCGGTCATCCGCGTGGCGAACGCCTCGGCGGTCGCGAGGGCCGGTTCGACGTCGAAGAAGACGATGTTCGTTCGAACGCCGCCGACCGGATTCTCGCTGACGAGTCCGTCCACGGCGTCGACGCCTTCGGCCAGCAGCCCGGCGTGTTCGTGATCGGTCGCGAGCCGGTCGAAGTGATGATCGAGGGCATGGATCGCGGCCGCGGCGAGCATGCCGGACTGACGCATGCCGCCACCGAACATCTTCCGGAAGCGACGCGCCCGCAGGATGAGATCGGCGGGCCCGACCAGTGCGCTTCCGACCGGAGCACCGAGACCCTTGGAGAAGCAGACGTTGATGGTGTCGGCCGGTCGGGCGAATTCGGCGAGCGTGTATCCGCCCGCCACGCAGGCGTTGAAGAGCCTGGCGCCGTCGACGTGGACGTGGAGGTCGTGGTCCCGTCCGACGGCGGCGACGGCTTCGAATCCGTCGAGGGTCCACACCGAGCCGCCGCCCCGGTTGTGGCTGTTCTCGATCGCGACCATGCGGGTCCGAGGATGATGGACGTCCAGATGGCGGATCGCCTCGGCGACCGCGGACGCATCGTGGATCCCGCAGACGCCGTCGATGCCGCGGACCATGCAGCCGGAGAGTGCGGCCGGTCCACCGGTCTCGTAGTGGATGATGTGATTGTCGTGGTGCGCGACGATCTCGTCACCACCTTCGCACACGCTGCGGATCGCCAGCTGGTTGGCCATGGTTCCGGAAGGCGTGAAGAGCGCGGCCTCCTTGCCGAGCATGTCGGCGATCCGCCGTTCGAGGCGCATGACCGTCGGTTCGTCGCCGAGCACGTCGTCGCCGAGGGGGGCGGACCGCATCGCGTCCCACATCGCCGCCGTCGGTCGGGTGACGGTGTCGCTTCGCAGATCGACTTCGTAGGTGCTCACGGGTTGCCGCCATCGCTTTTCGGTGCCGGTGCCGATTCCGGCACGGGGGTGCCACTCGACTCGACCGCCTTCCGGACCGCCTCGTCGGAGGCGGGGGCCGAGGTGGACGCGGCGGGGCTTTCCGGCGTCGATGCGGTGGACTTCTCTGGTTTGGACTCGATCACGGTCGTGTTGCTCGTCCGGGTCAGGTTGGTCGGGTTGGCGGCATCCGAGTCGTCCAGCGTGCCGCTCACGATCGATGCGGAACGGCCGGTGGCGAAGTCGCCGATCAGGGTGACGAAGAGTGCGTCCATCGCCGACTGGACCGGTGGCGAGATGCCGACCACGTTCTCCGCGGTCAGCGAACACTCCCCGGAGGACTGCCAGGCCATGCCTCGGCTGGTCGCGTCCCAGATCTGCAGCGTTCCCTCCATCGAGATCCAACCGGTGCGGATGAACGTCAGCCCGGTGAAGGTGAACCGACCCGCATTGTCCGTCGACACCCCGGTGACCTGTGGAAAGATCAGGTACCTCACACCGAGGCTTTCCGCGATCTTGGCGGCGAGGTCGGGATCGGGATAGTTCGACTCCTGGTGGCTCTTGAGGAGCGCGCGAAGTTCGTCCAGAAGCCCCTCGTCCACGCAATGGTCGGCCACCTTGTAGTGCCGGAGCACGTTGATCGGATCGGGGTCGGGTTCCGCGGTGAAGGAGAACCGCTGCGGTTGATATTCGCGTTGCAGCGCCAGGTCGATCGCCATGTCCGCGGCGACACCGCGGCCGATGTTGGTGCCGGTCATGATGGCCGGGAGCATCGCACAGCGGGGGGGGGTCGCCGTGAGCAGATCGAAGCGATCGTCGATTTCGAGATAGGTCTCGGCGCGGGTGGTCACGCCGATCTCGACGGACTGGCTTGCACAGCCTCCGGCGGCGGTCGCGAACAGGATCATCACGACCGAAAGCGTGGTTCTGATGGTGGGATTCATGATGGAAAGGAGCATATACGCTCCCCTGATCAGGGGTCCCGGGTCGTTGCGCTCGCCTGAGCGAGAACCGGTACCAGCGTCATTCCACCGGCGGCTTCCACCCGGAGTTCGTAGGACTCCCCCGGTCGCATCGGCTTGTAGACCGCTTCGCCCTGCGCGACTCGGATTCCCGCTTCATCGGCGGCCTCGGGATCCGAGGCGAGCGTCCAGAATCGCTTCCAGATCGCCTGCTCGAAGCGAGCCTCGTCGGAGCCCGCGTAGCCGTCGGGAACACCGCCCGGCGTGTCGATCGGAATCCCGTCCCGGGGCGGCATCCGGTCGGAGTAGATCCTGCGGAGCAGCACCAGCGTTCGATCCCGGAACGGGTCGTCCGCGGATGCCACCGATTCCGCGGGGAATCTCGCGGTCCAGGCGTCGACGTAGATCACGTCGCCGGGGACATCCATTTCACGGCGGGCGATTTCCCGCCCCGCGTCGTCGAGTTCGATGAAAAGGAGGCTCGTCCTCGGGCCTTCTCCGTCCGGATCCTCGAATCGTTCGACCACCTCCAGCCGGGCGATCCGTCGGTCGCGTCCCAGCCGGGCGATCGCGGCGTCCCGGCGGGCGATTTCGGCCACCATCCGGGTCTCGATCGCGGCGATCTCGGCTCGGAGCCGGCGTTCGCGGTCCATGGTCCACCAGGTCAATCCGGCGATCAGCATGCCACCGATGACGACCACGACGACGGTGATCCGGACCAGGGCCCCGATCAGGGCCGATGTGAGGGGAATGCGGGGGGATGACGCCATGACCTTTCTTCTATCGGCCGTAAAGCTCCAGTCACGCGCGAAAAGTGCCGATATCGGACGCATGGATTGGTTGTTTTCCTCGGTGTGTCGGAAGGCCCTCCTCGGCTGCCTGACGCTGCTCGCGATGTCGTCCGCGCCGACGACCGCTGTCGCGTCGCCCGCCGGTGGCTCGGATCCGCCCGCGGTCACGCGGCGGCTGGTCCACCGTTTCGACTTCGAGGACATCCAGAAGGCCGACTGGTCCCACGTCTTCGAGCAGGCGCACGGCCTCCCGCCGCAGGATCGCTTCTTCACCGCGAACGTCGACGATCTCCGTCGATCCGACGGTGATTGGAGCCTTCGCATCGACATCCTCGGTGGCTCGGTCTCCTACCGGACCCGTCCCGAGGTGGTGCTGCCGGCCTCGGTCGATTCCCGGTACCACTTCGCCGGCGATGTCCGGACCACCGGACTCGTCAACGCGTCGGCTCGCCTCGAAGTCCGCCTCGTCGATGGCGATCTCCTCGATCGATCCCACGCGGCCGGCATGTCGGACGCCGTGGAATCGGCGACGATCGAACGCTTCGTCTCCGAGCCGGTGCGAACCGCCGACGCGTGGACGAATCTGGTGGTCGACGTCGACACCTCGAGTCCCGAGTGTCGCGCGGTGGGCGAGGATCTTCGATTCGTGGTGGCGATGCAGGTCGTGCAGCCCGGTTTCGACGAAGCGTCCGCGGGGCGTCGTCCCGCCGGACGCGAGCCGCGGATCGAGGATGTCAGCGGCACGGTCTGGTTCGACGGCCTCGCCATCTGGCAACTTCCCTGGATCGACTTCGGAACCGTCGCCGACGCCGGCATCGTGCGTCTGCCAGCGCCGGTCGACCTGCGGATCGCCATCGACGATCCGATCGATCCGGTTCCTTCGGTGACGCTGGAGATCCACGATCTCGACGACACCCTCGTCGAGCGTCGTTCGATCCGGGCGCTCTCGAGCGGTCGTCCGGTGATCGCCTCGGTCCGGCCCGGTCGTCCGGGGTGGTATCGGGCGCGACTCGTGGTCGAGGGCGGCGGGGGTGCGGCGAACGCTCGAACCCTCAGATTCCTCGTCCTCCCCGAGGACCGTGAACGTCGACGAAACGGATCGCCGCGGCTTGGATACGCGATGTCCGACTGGCGGGTGGCCGACCTGCCTCGCATCGCGGACGTCCTCGACGAACTCGATCCGGGCATCGTCGAATTCTCGATCTGGCCGGAAGCCAACGACGAGATCGGCAGCACCGACGCGATCGCATCGCTCAAGTCGACGCTCGCACGCCAGCGGTCGAACTATCGCGAGCCGGTGCTCGCGATCGACCGGATCCACGGCGGACTCGCCGACGCGGCGCGGATCGCGCCGACCGAGGTCCGAGCCGCGGTGCTCGGCGAGACCTCCCTCGTCCGGACTTCACTCGAGTCGTGGTTCGATCGATTCGGGACGATCGTCGATCGTTGGCGGATCCCCGGGACCGTCCGGTCCGGTCGCGAACCCGTGGCGCTTCGGGCGCTCATGCAGGTCCTGATCGCCGACCCGGTGCTCTCGGTCGACCGGACACCCGGTGGATGGTCGCCGCAGTGGGCCGACGAGACCTGTCTGCTCGCGACCGACGACCTGTCCGCCTCGGCGATGACGGGACTCTTCGACCGGGCGGGCACCATGAACGGTTCGATTCGAATCGCACCGCCACCCCTCGAATGGCGCCCTCGAGACCGCGTCGATGCGATGGCGCGTCGACTCCTGGCCGCATGGCGGGGGGGCGCCGGGCAGCTGGTCCTGCCATGGGATGTCGCCCGCGGCCCCGATCCCGCGATGCTCGCGTGGACCGGTCTCGCACCGGCCCTCTCCGGTCGTCGATTCGGCGGCGTCGTTCCGACGAACCCCACCGCTCACTGCTGGATCGCGACCGACGGTCGCACCGCGGAGTTCGTCGTGTGGTCCGACCGACTCGATGAGATCGAGGTGGTGCGACTGCCGGTCGGTGTCGACCGCGTCGAACTGATCGATCTCGACGGCGTCGTCCGCCCGGTGACGACCTCCGACGGCATGCTCGACCTCGAGGTGGGATCAACGCCGATCCGGGTGCGAGGGATCTCTCGACTCACCGCGGACCTCGTGGCCGGACTGCACTTCGATTCGTCCGGCGTCGACCTCGCCGCCGGTCCCGGAACCGTCGAACTGATCGTCGAGAATCCGGGCGCGGTCGCCATGGAAGGGCGTCTCGACATCGAAGCGCCGCGTGGCTGGTCGATCGAGCCTCGCGCGCCGAGGTTCCGCGCCGCCGCGGGTGAATCCGCGCGGATACCCCTGGAGATCCGTTGGGCGACGCCGCCGGTTCCCGGCGACGTCCGTCTGCCGATCCGGATCACGGCGGAGTCCGAGGAACGCATCGGGGTCGATCTCGACGTACCGCTTCGGGTCCGGAACGACGTCCTGGAGATCCGGACGGACTGGGCGTTGACGACCTCCGCGATGGACGGACGCCAGGGGGTCGTGGTCAGCGCCGAGGTGATCAACCACGGAGACCGACCGCTCGACCTCCAGCTCGAAGCGGTGGCCTGGCACACCGGCCGGGAACGTCGACCGATCTCCTCGCTCGGCCCCGGTGAACGCGCGGTTCGTCGATTCCACTTCAAGCGAACGCTCGAACGACTCGCGGGAACGGACATCCGCGTCGTGATCACGGAGATCGGCGGGCCGCTCGGCGTGACCACGCTGATTCCGATCAGCGGTGGAAGCCGGGTGCTCGACACCGCATTGGTGGGTGAATGATCTTGTCCGCGACGGCTCGAAACGGATCCCGGAACGCGGCACGCGACGACGCGGCCTCAGCCTCCCGCCCGCAGGACGTCGCGACCACCGGGAACCCGGCCCGCGATCGACGCCGCGGTGATCGACCGGATCATCCAGGTGTCGCCGCGTCGTTCCCACTCGAAGATCCAGCGGGACGGCACGTATCCGAGACTGGATCGCGTCCGGGGGAGACAGGCGAGTTCGACGATCGCCGCATCCCCGGCGACACCCACCGCGTCGAGCAGCGTGATGGAGTTGCGTTCGATCCGGTGCACGCCCCCGAGCGCGTCGAGCATCGATCGAAGATCCTCGATGGGGAAGCCCGGATTCTCGAGCCTGCCCGGATGCAGGGTCGCCTCCGGATCGAGTCGGGCGACGAGGAGATCGACGCGACCCGCCTCCGCATCCTCGACGAATCGTCGCGTCGCCGACGCCGCGGCTTCCGCGGGGGTCTCGACCACGAGACCGATGGCGAGCGCGAGCACGGCGATTCCCGCGAGGATGCCCGCCGCCAGCAGCGTTCGTCGGTCGTCGCGCTGGATCGCGATCCAGCCGATCGTCGCCGCGATCAGCAGGCCGACGATCGAGAAGGGCCATGGATTCTCGAGAATCCACTGGGAGAAGAAGCTGTCGCGGACGTCGTCGGGCACGATGGAATTCCCGTGTTTCAAGGCGAGCTCGACCGGAACGCCCGCCCGCAAGCGTATCCGCTCGACCGGAGGCCGCGACGATCATGAACGTTCCCGTCGAATCGAATCCTCCTTCACTCGGGCCGAAGTCCGCCGACACCCTCGAGGCGAACCTGGCCGCGCTGGGGTCCGTGAATCACGTGGCACTGGCCGCGATCCGGGCGGCCGAGGACCGGGAGATCGAGATCGAGACCGCCGAGGACGGCCGGCTCACCGGTACGTGGAACGGTCGCCGGCTCGCCAGCGCCCGTCGGCCCGCCGCGGAGACGACGCGCCTGGTCGAGGAGGTCGATCTCTCCGAACACGCCTGCATCGCGATCATCGGTTTCGGTCTCGGTGATCACGTCGAGGCGTTCGTTCGGCGGCTGTGCGGCACCGGGGTGGTGGTGGTTCTGGAGACCGATGCGGCCCTGCTCCGCGCCGTGTTCTCACGGCTCGACCTCTCTGCCTGGCTGGCGGACGAGCGTCTGATCCTCCGGGTCGACCCCGACGATTCGGTGGGGCTCGCCGCGAGTCTCGCCGGCGCCCATTCCCTGATGATGATCGGAACGCGGATCGTCGAACACCCGCCGAGCCGCGGGCGGATCGGGGCCGCCACCGGTCGGTTCTCCCGGAGCCTGGTCGACCTCGCGACCACCGCTCGGACGTCGATGACCACGATGCTGGCGCAGAGCGGTACGACGATCGAGAACCAGTTGTCGAATCTCGACCACTACGCGATGGGCGCCGGCATCGAGGATCTCGCGGGGATCGCCCGGGGCCGACTCGGCGTGGTGGTGAGCGCCGGCCCGAGCCTTCGGCGCAATCTCGAGGTGCTCGCCCGACCGGGGGTCCGGGATCGATGCGCGATCGTGGCGACCCAGACCACGCTCCGACCCCTGCTCGACGCGGGGATCGCGCCGCACTTCGTGACGGCCCTGGACTATCACGTCATCTCCAGCCGGTTCTACGAGGGACTCGATCCCGCTGCGCTCGAGGACACGGAACTCGTCATCGACTCCCGCGTGAACCGCGCGGTGACCGAAGCCTGGCCCGGTCGGATCCGCTGCATTCCGTCGGTCCAGCTCGACGAGTTTCTCGGGCCGCTCGCCCGAGGGGGCTCCCGTCTACAGGCGTCGACGACCGTCGCGCATCTCGCCTACACCTTCGCCCGGCATCTCGGCTGCGATCCCGTCGCGCTCATCGGGCAGGATCTCGGATTCACCGACGGACTCTACTACGCCCCCGGCACCGCGATCCACGAGGTCTGGCTCCCCGAACTGAACTCGTTCAACACCGTCGAGACGATGGAGTGGGAACGGATCGTCCGGCACCGGAACCACCTCTCGGAACGGCACGACGTCAACGGTCGCCGCATCTTCACCGACGCGCAGATGCTGAACTACCTGCAGTCCTTCGAGGTCCGCTTCGCGGAGGACGTCCGGCAGGGACTTCGAATCGTCGACGCGACCGAAGGCGGCGTTCGGAAACGGAACACCGAGGTCCGCACGCTCGTGGAGACGATCGAGGCCCATGCGGGGGCGGCAACCTCCGCGATCGACTTTCCGAGGGCGACCGTCCCCGAGGCGGGCGATCGTCGCGCGGTGCTCGATCGCCTCGCCCTGGTCCGGTCGGAGCTGGACGAGATCGCCGAGGCGAGCGAGCGCACCCTCGAGATCCTCGAGCGGATGCTCGAGTGCCAGTCAGATCGCCCGGAGATGGACCGCCTCTTCCAACGACTCGAAGCGCCCCGGGCCACGGTGAGACGGCATTCGGACAGTCGACGACTCACGGACTGGTTCAACCAGATCGCGACCTTCCAGCGACTGCGGGCCGATCGGCGGATCCGACTCACCGGCGATCTGGAACCGATCGATCGTCAGCGGGCCGAACTGGAACGCGACATCGTGAACGTCCGCTGGGCGCGGGACGCCAGCCGGATGCTGGGCGACCTGCTGCAGTCGGCGGGCCGACTCGTCACCGACGGCGTGTTCGAATCGCGACTGGGCGATTCGGCGCGGCTGACGGACGCGATGGGCGTGGACGTCCTCCCGACCGTCGAACCGAAGGTCGTCGCCGTGGTTCCGATCGATCCGCACCGGGGAGGCCTCGGCGTGGATCGTGGACTCGCCGCGAATCTGGCGGGCCGTTCGATCCTGCAGCGGACACTCGAACGGATCGACGCCGCGAGCGGCATCGCCGCCATCGCGCTTCTGGTGCCCGAAGGATTCGACGTCGAGTCCGCGGTCGACCGGACTCGACTCGAACATCCGATCCACGTGCACGCGTGCGGGTCGCGGGTGTTCGGTCCCGAACATGAAGCCATCCGGATCGCCCGTGCCGTCGCGCCCACCTCCTGGCGTGGCGGAATCCACGGCATGACCTCGTTCGACGAGGTCTTCGCGCCCGGTCCGACCGCGGAGGTGCTCGCCACGCTCGACGCCGATGCCGCCCTGCTGGTCGGTGCCGACTGGCCCTTCGTCGCGGTCGATGAAGCCGGCGGGCTCGACGAGATCCTCGATCGGCATCGAAAGCGTCCCGATGCCACGTGGGTCTTCGGGCAGGGGCCTCCGGGACGGACCGCGATGGTGCTGAATCGCACCGCGGTCGAGATCATGCGACGCAATCGATGTCGGGTCGGCACCATCGGCTACCAGCTCGCCTACCGCCCCGAGATGCCCGAAGGCGATCCGATCGTCGGCGAGTCCTGCGTCCATGCCGAGCCCGCGGTGCGAAGCGCGATCGCCCGGTTCGCGGTCGACACGCCGAGGGAGATCAGGCGCATCGAGCGGGCGATCGGTCCGATGCTCCTCGGCGACGCCCGTCCGGATTCCCGGGAGATCGCGATCCGGCTCGAGCACCGGGCCCTCAGCGGCCCGCTGGCGACACCGCGCTTCCTGCGAGTCGAACTGAACACCGGTCGGACCGGTCGGCGGATCGGGACGCCCGATGCGATGGAGGTGGAGCGGGCGCCGATGGAGGAGTCGATGTTCCGACGGATCGTCGAGCCGCTCGCGGACGCGGGCGACACCGTCCTCTTCCTCGACGGCGCCGGCGACCCGGTGCTGCATCCCCGATTCGACGACTTCATCGAGATCGCGATGGACGCCGGGGTGCGGGTCGTCTCGATTCGAACCGATCTCGCGGGCGATCCCGACGTGGTGGATCGCCTTCTCGCCACGCGGGTCGGCGTGGTGGAGGTCGATCTCGACGCGGAGACCGCGGAGACCTACCGGTTGATGCACGGATCGAATCGATTCGAAGAGGTCATCGGAAACCTGGAGCGGCTGATCGCCGGTCGACGCCGACTTGACGGCGGCACGCCCGCCGAACTCCCGATGGAACTCGCGTTCGCCCTTCCGTGGGTCGTTCCCCGTTTCGAGCGACGCACGGAGAACATCGACGAACTCCCCGAGTTCTTCGAGCGATGGCGGCGACGACTCGGAGTCGCGGTGATCGACGGACCGGTCCGGTGGCCGGCGACCACCGGCACCACGGCCGATCCCCTGAGTCCGACCTGGCCGCCGCCTCGTCACGATGAAATGGTGAATTCGGTGAGAATGACGGTGCTGGCCGACGGTTCCGTTCCCACCGCGGAGATGGATCTCGTCGGGCACACCAGTGTCGGCCGGGTGGGCGAGCACACGCTCCAGGAACTCTGGCAGGAACTCGTGCAGCATCGCCGCGACCGGTTCGAAGGCCGGCGCGAAGAACCCGGGGATCTCTCGCCTCTCCGTCCCTGAATCCGGACGAATCACGACCATGAACCAGAACACGTCATCGAACGATTCGCCCCTCGCCACCGCGGTGGTGATCGGCCGCGCGGGAAGCAAGGGGCTTCCGAGGAAGCACGTCCGGCTCGTCGACGGCGTGCCGATGATCGCGCGAAGCGTCGGTCATGCGCTCGCGGCCCGCCGGGTCGGGCGGGTCCTCTGCTCCACCGACGGCGAGGCGATCGCGGCCGCGGCATCCGCGGTGGGCGCGGAGATCCTCCTGCGACCCGCGGAACTCGCGAGCGATCATGCCACGGTCGATGCGGGGGTCCGACACGCGNTCGAGGCCTCGGGCGACCACGCGGACGTGGTCGTCATCCTNTACGGAAGCATTCCCATCCGTCCCGAGGATCTGATCGATCGCGCCATCNCGCGNCTGGTCGACACCGGTGCGGACAGCGTCCAGAGCTACTCGCCGGTCGGAAAGCATCATCCGTTCTGGACCTGCAGACTCGACGAGGACGGGCGGATCGCCGCGTGGCAGGAGAACGACGTCTTCCGTCGTCAGGATCTGCCGCCCGCCTTCATCCCGGACGGCGGCGTCATCGCGGTTCGTCGCGAGTCGCTCTTTCGAATCGANCCGGNGCGTCCGCACGCCTTCCTCGGCACGGATCGCCGGGGCGTTCTGAACGAGCTCGGCACGGTGATCGACGTCGACGACGAGATCGACCTGCTGGTCGCCGAGGCGATCCTCGAGCGTCGCCGNCGCGCCCATGCGACCTCGGTCCACGCCGGAGCCGGTTCGTGAGCGACGCCGAGGTCCGCATCGGGGGGCGACCGCTCGCCGCGGACGCACCGACCTACGTGATCGCCGAGATCGGCGTGAATCACGACGGGCAGGTCGATCGGGCGCTCGAACTGGTGGAGGCCGCCGCCGATGCCGGCGCGGATGCGGTGAAGTTCCAGTGGTTCGAGGCGGAACTGCTGGTGGGGGATCCGGAGGCCGTCGCGGACTACCAGCGTCGGGGGACGATCGCGAATCAACACGAACTGCTACGAGGGCTGGAACTCGACCGGGAGGCGATGGTCCGACTCGTCGACGCCTCGCACCGCCGTGGACTGCATGCCGTGGTCACCGTCTTCAACGAGACGCTGGTCCCGGTCGCGGCGGAGCTCGCGTGGGATGCCTGGAAGACGGCGTCCCCGGATCTCGTGCATCGTCCGNTGCTCGACCGACTCGCCGCGGACGGGCGGCCGATGCTCGTTTCCACCGGGGCCGCGGAACTCGCGGAGGTCACTCGAACGAACGACTGGCTCGGATCCGCCGCGGTGGTGTTCCTGCACTGCGTCAGCGCCTATCCGACGCCCGAATCGTCGGCGGGACTCGGGGCGATCGCGAGCATCGCATCGGCGACCGGACGTCCNACGGGATACAGCGACCACACCGGTGAAGTCACCACCGGCGGACTGGCGGTCGCGGCGGGGGCGGTGGTGCTCGAGAAGCATCTGACCTGGAATCGAGANGCCGAAGGTCCCGATCACGCCGCGAGTCTCGATCCAGCCGGTTTCGCGGACTACGTCGCCTTCGTTCGACGANCCCGCGCCGCGATCGGTGACCGCATCAAGCGATCGAACCCGATCGAGGCGGACGTCCGCAGGGTGGCCCGTCAGTCCCTGCGGGCGGCGCGTTCCCTTCCTTCCGGAATCCGGCTCGCGGCCACCGACATCGCGGTGAAGCGTCCCGGCGACGGCATCGAGCCGTGGCGAATGGAGGAGATCGTGGGACGTGAACTCCGGGTGTCGCTCGAACCCGATGCGCCGATTCGCGACGGAGATCTCGAATGAGTCGGCGGATCGCGGTGGTCACCGGTTCCCGCGCGGACTTCGGTCTGTTGCGCTCGACGATGGAGGCGATCGCGGCCACGTCCGAACTTGAACTCCAGGTCGTCGCGGCCGGGGCGCACCTGCTCCCGCCGGACGAGACCATCGAAGAGGTCCGCGAGCACTTCCACGTCGATGCGGTGGTGGAGATGCAGCACGCCGGTCGAGTGGGACGGAGGGCCGATGCGACCGCCACGGGGCGAGGCGTCGTGGGGTTCACCGCGGCGTTCGAGCGACTGGATCCGGAAATCGTCATCGTCCTCGGCGACCGGATCGAGGCCTTCGCGGCCGCCGCGAGCGGGGGGATCGGCGGAAGGATGGTGGCCCACGTCCACGGTGGNGATCGTGCCGAGGGGGTGGCGGACGAATCGATGCGACATGCGATCACCAAGCTGTCGCACCTGCACTTTCCGGCGACGTCGGTGAGTGGNGAACGGATCCGTCGGCTCGGCGAACCGGCGGATTCGGTCCACGTCGTGGGAAGTCCCGCCGTGGACGGCGTCGAGGCCATGCCCCCGCTCGACGAGGAGATGTTCGATCGGCTCGGCCGGCCGCGGGTGGCGGTGCTCCAACACGGTTCCGGCCTGGACGAACCGTCCGAACGTGCGTGGATCGACGCCGCGCTCGAGGCGAGTCGCCGGCACGGACCGGTCCTNGTCCTCCGTCCGAACCACGATCCCGGCAGCGAGATCGTGNTGCAGGCGGGCGTGGCGGCCGCGGGGCGACGCGAGGTCGTCCGGGCGGGNCACCTTCCCCGGCCGGCGTTCATCGGTCTGCTCCGCCGCGTGAAGGTGCTCGTGGGGAATTCGAGCGCGGGCCTCATCGAGGCGCCCGTGGTCGGGTGTCGGACCGTGAATCTCGGNCCCCGCCAGTCGGGGCGAGAGCGTCCCGAGTCGGTGATCGACGTCGATCGAGCGNATGTCGAGGCGATCGCNGAGGCCATCGACGCCGCGGTNCATCGTGACGGTTCGATCGAGCATCCGTACGGCGACGGTGGCACGGGTCGACGGATCGCCGCGACGCTCGTCGACCTGGCCGATCCGGGGATTCCGCGGAAGCGGAACACCTTCTGACTCGAAACGTCGGGGAAAGCCTGTCGATGAGTCCGCGGCGGGCGATCCGCGGCGATCATCCGATCAGGAGCGACCCTTTCATGACTCATCAGAAGACCACCGGATCCCGTGGNGTCGACGTCCGACTTCCCTTGCGCATCGACACGCCCGACGACTGGGCGACGCGGGCGCTCGAGGAGACCTGCCTGCTTCTGAACGATCATGCGCACCTCGAGAAGAAGGCGGCGCAGAATGCGNTGGAACTGCTGCATCGCTGGCCGGAACCGACGCCACCGGACAACTGGGTGGTCGCGATGACCGCGGTGGCGCGCGACGAGGTGGAACATCTCGCGCTGGTGGTGCGATTGCTCTCGCGGCGGGGAGGACGCCTGACCAAATCACACTCCAACCGCTACGCGGCCGCCCTTCGCGGGCTGATTCGAGGTGACGGCCTCGAGCAGACGATCGATCGGCTGATGATCTCGGCGCTCATCGAGGCTCGATCCTGCGAGCGATTCGAGATCCTCGCCCGCGTCGCGGAGGACGAACCNCTCGCGAAGATCTACCGTGGACTCTGGGCGAGCGAGCGAGGGCACTACCTGTCCTTCATCGACCTCGCCCGNCAGGTCGCGGCCCTCGAGGGTCCGGCCATGGTCGAGCGGGTCGANTCGCGGTGGGACGAGATGCTCGACGCGGAGGCGACGATCATCCAATCCCAGGCTCCCGGTCCTCGGATGCACGCCTGGGTCGAATGAACGTGTTCTCGGTCCTGCNGCCCGGGTTCCATCGGTCCCAGACCGAACAGCCGGATCGNACCGCCGNCTGTCGCGTCGCTCCGGCCCCATCGGGCGAATGACGNCCACCGCCGCATCCGATGTCCCCGGGACGGGAGTGGGCCTGGCCCATCCATTTCGAGGGGATCCGGGCGCGACGTCGTCCACGGAGAGCGTGATCATGGACCATGGACAGGTCGGACAAGAGGGTGGCATCGCGCTGGACGCGGTTCGCAACATCAGCCACATCGCCACGCTTCCCGAAGTCACGGTGAAGATCATCGAACTGGTCGAGGATCCCGGTTCGAGCGCCCGCGATCTCCACGCGATGATCTCGACCGACCCCGCGCTCACCGCGCGGATGCTCAAGGTCGTGAACTCCGCGTTCTACGGACTGCCCCGGCAGATCGCCTCGATCAACCGCGCGGTCTCGCTCCTCGGTCTCAACGCCGTCAAGAACATCGCGGTGGCGGCGAGCCTCGCCAANCTCTTCCGCGGCGGGGACATCGGACCCGATTTCAACGCCCACGAACTCTGGCTGCATTCCTGCGTGACCGCGAGCACGGCGAGGATCATCGCCCAGGGCAATCGCCGGAACGCGGTCGACGAAGCCTTCCTCGCCGGTCTCGTCCACGACGTCGGCATCCTCGTTGAACTCCAGCACGACCGTGCCCGGTTCGCGGAGGCGATCGCCCTCGCGGCGGCCGGTCGCGACCTCCGGGAATGCGAGCGGGAGGTCCTCGGCGAGGATCATGAAGCGTTCGGTTCGGCNCTCTGCGAACACTGGAAGTTCCCCTCGAGCCTGGTCTGGGTCGCGGGTCATCACCACGATCCCGCCTCGGTGCCCCAGGCCAATCGCGACCTTCCGATGATCGTGCACGTGGCGGACCGGATCGCGGCGGAGATCGCCGGCGGGTTCTCACTGGATCTCCAGGACGGCGGAATCTCGCCCGAGGCCCTCGATCATCTGGGAATCGACCAGGTCACCCTGGAAGGGATCCGGGCCGAGGCGAGCATCGCGGCTCGCGACGGCGGAGAGCTGCTCGCCGCGGCCTGAGTCGGCGATCGGTTCGCGTTCCGCCCCCGACGGGGGATACCATTCCCGCATGTCCGCGTATCGAGTCGACTTCGGCAAGCCGATCGCACTGTTCCCCCTCCCGGGGGTCAGCCTGCTNCCGCANGGCGCNCAGCCGCTTCACATCTTCGAACCCCGGTANCGCGAGATGATCGAGCGATGTCTCGACTCGGGCAACGGTGATCTCGACCGGGCGGATCCGATCGCGATGGCGGTGGTCGACGGNCGACGCGGCGTGGAGGTCGAGGAGGTCTCGCTCCGCGAGGCGGTGTGCGTGGGGCGGATCGCCCGGGTCGAGCAGCTTTCGAGCGGTCGATTCAACATCCTGCTTCATGGATTGTGCCGGGCGAGGATCGAAGATCTCGATCCGCCGGCCGACGGCCGACTTCACCTTCGAGGNTGGCTGCGTCCCATCGAGCCGGAGGCGAATGANGCGCCGCCGATGCCCGAAGCGCGAAGACTGATCCGGAGCCTCCTCGGCAACGACCGACTGCGTCGACTCGCCGCGGCCGGCATGGCGGTCGAGTGGCTCGACCGGGACGATCTCCCGACCAGCATGGTGCTCGATCTCATCGGATTCGCGGTGGTGAAGGACGAGGCCATCCGGTACCGGCTCCTCGAGCAGGGCGACTCGCGACGACGCGCGGAGACGGTGGCCGGCGAGCTGCAGATGCTCGACCGTCTGGTCTCGCAGGTCGACCGACAGAACTTCGCGGACTGGCCCAAGGGGCTGAGCTGGAACTGACGCCGTCGGTTCAGCCGCGCGGATCGCGGGCGGCGTCCAGCCGTTCGTTCCACTTNCCGATGAGGTCGGCGTGCACGGCACGCAGCGGCGTCGCGTCACCCTCGATGGTGATCGAACGCACGGTCTCGTCGGGTTCGATCGCCAGCACCACGTCCATGCCCTCGACCACCTCGCCGAAGACCGGGTACTTGAAGGTGAAGCGCTCGGACTGGGGCTTGGTCGTCACGAAGAACTCGTTGGGACGGACCATCGCCGTGGGTTCGTCGCTGAGACGGGACATCGCGACGAGGCCACCGCGATCGAATCGAAGGTCGGCGGCGAATTCCGGCTTGATGGTGTACCCCGGCGCGAAGCGGATCGCATCGTCGTTGTGGGGGTTGCCGACCTGTCGAATCACCCGGGAGTGCCGGTAGAAGTCGAGGCCGTCGAAGAAACCGCGGTCGACGAGGTTGACGAAATTCGCACAGCTCACCGGAGCCCGGTCGGTTCGAAGCACGAAACGGAAGGCGCCGCGGTCGGTCTCGACCCGCGCGAAGATCGGCCCCTGGTCGTCGAGCGTCGGCGACGCGACCGATGCGGTGGATGCCGGGGTCTTCGAGTCATCGCCGCCCGACCCGCAGGCTGCGAGCAGGCAGGCGACGAACAACGAGACCAGGGCGGGCATCGCGGGCGAGCGACGGCGGATGGACGGCGTGGGGCGGTGGGGCATGGGGGAAGCGCTTCCAGTGGAGTCACGACCGGCGATTCGGTGGTGCCACAGGATAGGATCTGGGACGGAGGCCACACGAATGCAACATCCGCCGGTCCGACTCCGTCGCCGTCCCCGCGTCCGCTCGCGNCGNGGGTTCGCGATTTCATCGCTGCTCCTGCTGCTCGCGTCCNCGTCGTCGATCTGCTCGGGAATCGCGACGACCACCGTTCCGGACGGTCCGCTTCGTCCGGACGAGGCGGCGCTGCTCGGGATCTTCAAGGGGACCGTCGAGGTCACCGCCTCGGNCGCGAAGATCGACCGGGCGAAGCTCCTCGANCGGGTGTTCGAGCACGGGACGGTCGAGTACGTCCAGTACTCGGATGATGATCGAAGGAACACCCGAATCACCACCTCGCCCGCCGCCCGGACGCCGCGCGGCTGGCCTCGCGGCGACGCGAAGCCGGTGATGGTCGGTGTTCCNGGGGAATCGACGAGCTGGCTCGTCCGTGACGGGGATTCGGTGGTCATGCCCGTCCAGCTCGATCTTGGACAGTCCGTCTCGGTGCGATACGACCCGCCGGAGGTTCGATTCTTCAGCGGACCGGATCCGAAGCCGGTGGACATGGGCGTCCGGGTCTACGACCTGCACGGAACCGGATCGCCGGAGCACACCGGAAGTCTCCGGGTCACGATGGTCGANCGGGGTGTCCGCCGGATCAGGACGCCCGGGGGAACNTTCGACGTGGTGATGTATCGGAGCGACTACGAGGGCGACATCGGACCGGCATCGGTGAAGGACGTCGGGATCGTCTTCGTCTCGCCGACCCACGGCGTGGTCGCGTCGGTGAATCACAAGAAGGTCTCGGCGATGATCTTCTACAACAAGGACACCCGCCTCGCGTTCGCCCTCGCGTCACCTTCCGGTGGCGGGTCGGGCGACTGACCCGTCGAGTCATTCCTCGATCCTGACGCCCGGCGACGCCCGGACCACGCGGGTCGTGGGACGCCGGCCGAACCGCGCCGCGAAGTCGGCGACGAGGGCGTTTCGATTCTCGTCGAGCGTNTCGGTGGTCACGAGGACCAGTGCGTTGCCGCCGAATCCACCCCCCGTGATCCGNGCGCCCAGGCAACCCGCGTCGATTCGTCCTTCGGCGGTCTCCACGATGTGGTCGATCTCCGGAATCGAGACTTCGAAGCGGTCTCGAAGCGAGCGGTGCCCGTCGAAGAGGATCCGGCCGGCGGTTTCGAGGTCGCCGGTCTCCAGGGCCGCGACCATCGCGTCGACGCGTCGGTTCTCGTCGACGACGTGCGAGGCGCGGCGTCGATCCGTCGCNTCGATCCCCGCGACGGCGAGGTCTTCGCGGGTCGCGTCCCGGAGCGATCCACCGATCGCCGTCTCGACCCGCTCGCACGCGGCACGTCGTTCCGCGTANCCGCCGTCCCGGAGTCGGTGGGTCACGCCGCTGTCCACGAGCAGGACCACCGCTCGGTCCTCGGGCGGCATCGGCACCGGACGCCAGGTCACGGTCCGGCAGTCGATCCTCAGGGCGTCGCCGGCCCGGCCCGCCGCGGACACCAGCATGTCCATGATCCCGCACGGGGTTCCCACGAATTCGTGTTCGGCCCGCATGGCGAGACGCGCGAGCGTCGCCGGGTCCGAGACGCCGTCGGTGAANGCCGCCCACGCCGCGGCGAAGGCGACTTCGATCGCGGCGCTCGAGGAGAGGCCGCCGCCCGAGGGGACGTCGCTGGTGACGAGGGCCCGGATCGGTGCTTCGGATCCGCCCGCGGCGTGCAGCACGCCGAGCAGGTGATTCGCGAATCGGCGATCCGAGTCGGTCTCCGGTCGTTCCGGCGGCGGACCGAGGTGGATCGTCTCGGCGTCGAGGTCGGGGGCTCGGAGAATGGTCCGACCGTCTTCGGAGGGGCCGAGCGCGACGGCGGCCCGCGCGTCGATCGCGAACGGGAGCACCAGCCCACCGGTGTAGTCGACGTGTTCGCCGATCAGGTTCACGCGACCCGGGGCGGACGCGACGAAGGCGGGCGGAACGCCGAAGCGTCGGGTGAACGCGGTGCGGGATCGCTCGGCCGCGGATGCCTCGGTCATTCCTCGAATCCGATCTCGACATCGGGAACCACGCCGCGATTCCGTTCGTCCAGCCGGATGCGGAGTTCGACGAGCGCTTCGAGCAATCGGTCGCGGCTCCAGCGATCGCGGCGGTCGAAGGAGGCGTTCACCGCTCGATGGCCCTCGACCCGTCGTTCCACGTCCGCGTCGAGTCCCGCGAACGGGCGGACCAGGCGATCGAATTCGCGACGCCGTTCCAGCACCGCGTCGAGCAGCTCGATCTCGTCCCCGATCGCGTCGATGTCGTCTTCGAGCGTGGGCGTCTCACCGAGGTCCACGAGGGGGACCGCGTCCGAGACGTGTCGGTACCGGGACGCGAGCGAGCGGTCGGCCTGTCGCGCGGCGGCCACGCCGAGGCGGTTCAGCCGTTCCGCGGTCGCGGCGATCAGGTTCTCGACGTCCTTTCGTGCCCGCTCGTCGAGTTCGTCGGCGGCGAGGATCTCCTTGACCAGCCGTTCCAGTCGGAGATCCTCCACGAACAACGCGGGATGCGCAAGTTCGTGGTGCCTGCGGACGATCTCGAGATGGGTGAGCGGCGGTATCCGGAGTCCGAGGGCCCCGATCATCTCGGCGTTGATGTTCCGACGCGGAATCTCGGTCGCGACGAGGGCCTCTTCGTACGCGGCCAGCTCGCGCTCGGCCCGGTCCCGTTCCATGCCGGTGAGCAACCGTCGCCACTCCGGGCCGAGCTCGATCCTCGACGCGGCCCGGATCCGCTCGATCGCCTCGCTTCGGGACCATCGCGCGACGAGGGCGGCGTCGAGATCGGCCTCCCATTCATCGAGCACCGGAAGAACCCCTTCGAGAATCTCGGGATCGACCGCCACGGTGGTGATGAGTTCCAGCGGCTCGATGGAGGTCCCGGGGAGTCGATCGGGAAGGCCGAGCAGTTCGCGTCGTCGCCGTCGTCGTTCCCGACGGGTGGAGCTGATCGGATCGATCTTCGACGCCTCGCTCCGATCGGCGGCGAGGAGCCGGCCGAACAACGCCTCGTCCGCGACGTCGGCCGCACGAAACGCCTCCGCCCGCGCTTGAAGGAGCAGGAGCAGTTCGGGGGTGTGCCGCGTCCGCACGTCGCCCTTCTGGCGATCGATCGAGAAGCAGACCGGCCAGCGCTCGCGGACGATCTGGACCGGCCCCTCCCGGATCGGTCGCCAGGCGAGTTCGTAGGCCGCGAGGGCGTCGAGTATCGCCGCGTCGTCCTCGATCTCCAGATCACGGGCGATCGCCCGGATGGAGGCCGGATCGATCGGGGATGGTTCGTACAGCCTGCGAAGCGACTTCTCTCGCAACGACCGTTCGGCCGCGGAGATCTGGGCATCGGCGGGTCGGACCGCGATCGCGAGGATCGAGAGGAGGAGGCCGAGGAAGACCGTCGCGTCACGGATGCGCATCGAAGACTCCGGGAGGCGGGCTCGGATCGCCTCGAAGGTGCCGGATGGTGGATTCAGTCCTGGAGATCGTACCGATCGATCCAGTCGCGATCGGGTTCGTATCCGACCGCGACGAGCGCGTCGCCCGCGAGGTCGTCGAATCGTCGTGCGGCCGTNGGGCCGAAGTGGTTCACCCAGTCGCCGGCGACCCCCTTCCTGATGAAGGATTCGCGNTCCTCGTCGCCCGCCTTGCGGCCCCCGGTCTGTCTCGCCATGGAGTACTTCTCCACGGTCTGGCGGACCACCCATTCGTCGGGCCGGTTGCCGGTGACGGATTCGATCGATCCGCTGAGCGTCCCCTCGGTGTCCGCGACCAGCTCCTCGTAGCTGAGGTACGTGATCCCGGGGCGACCTCGGCCGCCGTCGTGCCATTGCATGACGTGGTCACGCCAGTTGCTGCGGGCATCGCGGGGATTGGCGAATTCGTGCTCGATGAACGGTCCCAGGTTCCGCCGAGTGTCGTCGGGGTCGTAGCCGGCGCCGAAGATCCGGTCGTAGGTGGGACCGAAGCGTCTGAGGACCGTGGGGTTCCCCGCCTTGATCTCGCGCATCCGGTGGAAGTAGAACGAGACCATCACGTCGCGTCCGTCGCGACGGAGGTACCACGCCTTCTCGAGGCCCGGTCTCCACTGCCAGTGATTGTGGAGCACGCACGCGCAGCCGATCGGGAAGACGTTGTGTTCGGGATACGGGATCTGAAGCACTTCGGAGGCCATCTTGCCGAACCACGTGCCGCCGGCCTTCGGGTACTCGCAGTCGAGATGGAGGTTGAGCGTTCGTCCGTATCGAGCCGCGATCACCCGGTTGATTCGATTCGAGGCGGATCGCATGGCGACCACCAGTCGGTTCTGCACGGGGGCGAACCCCATCCTTGCGTTGCGTCGTGGCGTGTCCGTGGGCATGCGGGACATCATAGGTGCGTCGCTGCCCTGCGTCCCGGGGCTCGGAATCGAAGCCGATGCGTCGATGTTGATACGCTTTCGAGTTCCCTTCGAACCATCGCCCGGAGCATGTGATGCGTGGAATCGCGGTCTTCGATCTCGANGGAACGCTCGCACGAACCAGCGAGGTCGACGACGCCTGCTGGCTGGAGGCGGCTTCGGACGTGCTCGGTCTCGGATCCATGGAGACGGACTGGGGTCACTATCCCCACTCCACGGACGAGGCCATCGCGTTGGAGCTCATCCGGACCCGTACCGATCTCGCACCGACCGAGGAGAACGTTCACCGGGTCCGCGACGCCTTCGCGGAACGCATCGACGCGGCGAGCCGACGGCGACCGGAGTGGTTCCGCCCCGTGCCGGGGGCTCCGGTGATCTTCGAGGCGATGCGTTCGTCGGGGTGGGCGGTCGCGATCGCGACCGGTGGATGGCGTCGCACCGCGCGACTGAAGCTGGAGGCGGCGGGGATACCGCACGTCGACGTTCCGGCGGCGCACGCCGACGACGCCCATCCGCGCGAGAAGATCATCGAGATCGCGATGACGCGGGCCCGCGAGTCGTCGGGGGAGACCTTCGACCGGGGCGTGTACGTGGGCGACGGTCGTTGGGACGTCCTCGCCACCGATCGAATGGGGCTCGGGTTCGTCGGCATCGCGGAGGGCGACCGGGCCGACCTGCTTCGATCCGTCGGCGCCACGACGGTTCTTCCCGACTATCGGGATTTTTCCGCGTTCCTCGAGGCGGTGGAGCGTCTCGCCACGCCCCTGGCGACCTGAGACGTCCGATTCGGCGTCTGGTCGGACATGCCGATTCGAACCGGAGGAAGTATCTTCATGCTTCCACGGGGCCGCGTTCATTCGCGGTTCGTCCGCCGAAGTCCGCATTCCGGAGCCGACCATGCTTGGAGCCGCCATTCTCATCCCGATCCTCGCGATCCTCGGGGTCATCGTCCTCGTCGCGATCTTTCTGATCGGTTTCTACAACGCGCTGCAGCGGAAGAAGCTCGCCGCCGAGAACTCCTGGAGCGACATCGACGTCCAGCTCAAGCGTCGTCACGATCTGATTCCGAACCTCGTCGGCGCGGTCAAGGGCTACGCGTCCCACGAATCGAACACCTTCGAAGCGGTGACCCAGGCCCGCGCCGCGGCCACCAGCGCCTCCTCCGTCTCCGAGCAGTCCGGGGCGGAGAACATGCTCACCCAGGCCCTCGGACGACTGATGGTGGTCGCGGAGGCCTATCCGGAACTCAAGGCGAACACGAACTTCCTGCAGTTGCAGGAGGAGCTCACCAGCACCGAGAACAAGATCGGGTTCGCCCGCCAGCACTACAACCGGACCGTCAGCACCTTCAACGAGGCCACCAAGACCTTTCCGTCCAACGTCGTCGCGGGGATGTTCGGGTTCTCCGAGCTCGACTTCTTCGAACTCGACGCGGACGAGGCGGCGGCGGTGAAGAAGGCGCCGAAGGTGGAGTTCTGATCATCCCGGTCCGACGCGCCTCGGCACCGCTCGCGCCGTCTTCGAGTGATCTTCATTCGACGGGGAGGCCCGCATGGAGGTGATCCTCGTCGTGATCGTCGCCGCACTGGCGGCCATCGGCTTCATCTTCGCCCACCAGCAGGCCAAGAAGCGTCGGGAGGCGCTCGCGGCGCTGGCGAGTTCGCGGGGGCTGGACTTCGACGNNTCGTTCGACGGATCGCACGACGTCCGATTCGCCGGGTTCGCGATGTTCCGNAAGGGGCGNTCGCGGGTCGCNTACAACACGATCAGCGGCGCCCTCGAACTCGGTGGACGCTCGATCGCGATTCGNACCGGCGACTTTCGTTACAAGGAACGCCGTGGTTCGGGAAAGAACCGGCGNACCGTCACGATTCGACTCAGCTACCTGATCGCCTGGAATCCGTTCGGCTCCGTTCCGGAGACCATCGTCCGCCGCGAAGGGGTGTTCGATCGCCTGAAGGGCATGCTGGGCTTCGACGACATCGACTTCGAAAGCGTGGAATTCAGCCGTCGTTTCCACGTCTCGAGCGAGGACAAGCGGTTCGCCTACGATCTGATCGATCCCCGGATGATGGAGCTGCTGCTTCGAACCGCGCCGCCCGCGTTCGAACTGGAAGGGGACCTGATCTGCGTCTCGGATGGTCGCGGGTGCTGGGATCCCGAATCGTTCGAACGTCATCTCGACTGGTGCGGCGCCTTCTTCGACGCCTGGCCTGATCATCTGGTTCGCACGCTCGCCGACGAGACGGCCTGACCACCGCCATCGAGAGGATTCGGGACATGCTCTTCGTCATTCTGATACCCGTGCTGCTCGTGCTCCTGCCGCTGATCTGGGGCGTGGTGATCTACAACCGACTGGTCTCGGTCCGGCAGCACCTTCGCGAGAGCTGGGCCGACGTGGACGTCGAGTTGAAGCGTCGTTACGACCTCATTCCCAATCTCGTCTCGACCGTCAAGGGGTATGCGGCCCACGAGCGGGAGACCCTCGAGCGGGTGATCGAGCTCCGGAACCAGGCCCGCGAGAACGTCGGGCGGCCGGACCGGCAGAGCGGCGACGAGCAGGCGATGGTCGCGGGGGTGGATCGGCTGCTCGCGGTCGCGGAGGCCTATCCGGACCTCAAGGCGGATGCCGGATTNCGCGCACTCCAATCGGAACTGGCCAACACCGAGGATCGGATCGCCGCCGGGCGACGGTTCTACAACGCCAACGTCCGCGAGATGAACCAGCTCTGCACCACGATCCCCTCGAACCTCGTGGCCGGCGTCGGCGGATTCGAGACCCAGGGCTTCTTCGAGACGGATCCGGCGGAGCGGGGACCCGTGGCCGCGGACTTCGGTGGCTGATCANCNGGCTTCGATTCCGTTCCCCATCGATCCCGACTGGCGTCGGAGCGGCCGACCCCCGATGATGCGGGCATGGCACGAGAGCGCATCGTTTCCGGAGAGTCCCAGGCCGAGGAGCCGGTGAGGACCACCGATGCCGCGGTGCCGACGCCGGTGGTCCGACCGAGGTCGATCGCGGAGTACGTCGGTCAGGCGGCGNTGATCGAGCGGCTCACGATCGCGATCGAGGCCGTGAAGCAGCGGAAAGANGCGATGGAGCACGTGCTGCTGCATGGCCCCCCGGGACTCGGAAAGACGACCCTCGCCCACGTGATCGCCAACGAGATGGGCACGACGGCCTGGGTGACCAGCGGGCCCGCCCTCAACAAGGCGGCCGATCTGGTCGGCACCCTCACCAAGCTCGGCGAAGGCGACGTGCTCTTCATCGACGAGATCCACCGACTCCCGCCCGCGGTGGAGGAGTACATCTATCCCGCGATGGAGGATTTCAAGGTCGACTTCACCGTCGACAGCGGGATGCATGCGAAGGTGATCACCCTCACCCTCAAGCCCTTCACCCTGATCGGCGCCACCACGCGGGCGGGCATGNTGACGCAGCCGCTGCGGGCCCGTTTCGGCATCACCCATCACCTCGAGTACTACCCGGTCGCGGATCTGATCGAGATNCTTCACCGGGCGGTGGGGCGGATGGGGATCGAATCGGTGGACGCNAGCGGCTTCGACGCGATCGCGACTCGCAGCCGNGGGACGCCNCGNGTCGCGCTCCGTCTGCTNCGTCGCGTCCGGGACTTTGCGCAGGTCCGCGGCACCGGTCGCATCGACGCCGCGGCNGTGGCCTCGGCGCTGNAACTCGAGGGCGTCGACGAACTCGGGCTCGACGAGATCGATCGCAAGTACCTCGGGGTGCTCGCCGACGTCTACGAGGGCGGACCCGCCGGACTCGAGGCGATCGCCGCCACCATGGGCGGTGACGCGGGCACGCTGGAGGACGTGGTGGAGCCCTACCTCCTGCAGATCGGGTTTCTTTCTCGAACCCCGCGCGGACGCAAGCTCACCGCGGCGGGTGCGTCGCACCTGCGTCGGTGACGAGGGGCCGGAATCGCCGGCATCCGTCGTCCTGAACGATGGTCAATAGGCGGGGAAGCCGATGCCCGGGGTCTGGGGGACCGCGAGTCGGACNCCGAAGGTCGTCTCATCGCGGATGAGGTCGTAGCCGACGGTCAGGGTGAAGTCGAAATCCGGCGTCTTGCGGACGATCGACGCGGTCGCGGCCCGGAACTCGTCGCGCTTCAGGTCGTACTGCGGGGACACCGCGAACTGGTAGAGCCGTCCGACCCGGTATCGGAGCCCGACCTGCAGGAGTTCGTCGAGGGTCGCGGCGAGGTACCGATATTCGATGAACGAACTCGTGTCCGGGGCATGGCTCATCTCGAAGCCCACCGAGCCCCGGAGGATGCCGTTGATCGTGCGGGACTGGGGCGAGGCGATGCCGTCCCTCACGTCGATGACCTCGCGTGGCTCCCAGGCGAAGAGTCCTGAACCGGCGAACGCCAGGGANCTGCTGATCTGCCACACGCCGCTCGCATANCCNTGCGTGCCCCACTGGCTCAGCTCCGGTTCCCACGAGAAGAACTGCGGGTAGGGCGACTGGGCCCAGGCGTAGGCGTTGTAGGCGCCGCCCGGTCGAATGAGATCATCCCGCTGGAAGTCGTCCGCGCCGTCGTTGAAGACGGCGCCGTAGTTCATCGCCAGAAGGTCGACCGANTCCCGGTTGCCGGGCCCGCCGCGCTGCGTCTGGAGGGTGTGTCGCGCACCGATCTGGGCGACCGTGCCTCCCGTCGCNCCTTCGATCCGCTGGTCGTAGAGCGGGAACGCGCCGTCGGGGAGGCTGTCCCAGCCCCACCACAGCGTGGAGTTCGGCTCGATGATGTGTCGGAGCCGGTGGACGTCGAAGAATTCGCTCCGGGCGGTGTTGTCGACTTCGACGAACCTGGTGCTCGCCCGGGCGCCGCCGCCGAGCATCACCCGATACTCGTCGAGATCCGTGTCGACGCCGGACTGCTCCCGGTACTCCTCCCAGTTTCCATCGAGATAGCCGGTGAAGCGTCCGAACACGAAGGGCGAGACGTTCCAGCCCTCGCCGGAGATCGGGAGCGCGAATTCCTGGCGGGTGTGGAATCGCTGCACGACGTCGTCGTTGTATCCNGCGCCTTCGTAGAGCGAGGCGACGGACGCATCGGCNTCGGTCGTGGCGAAGTTGTCCGATTCGACGCCGAGACTCGCCGCGGAACCCGCGGTGGGCGAGAGTCGCATGCTCGAGAACCCGTAGGTGCTCGACCACGTGACCGTCTCCAGNATGTCGTCGCCTTCCCGGTCGTAGAGGATCTCGGGCATCTTCTCGACCTGGTAGGGCTGGCTGGCGATNAGCCAGCCGTTCGAAAGGAAATCGTTGATCTTCGTCTTGGCGAGCAGGGAGAGCGACGTGTTGTCGGGGCTGTAGTCGAAGTAGAAGCTCGTCTCGTATTCCCGGCGGCTGTCGTACTCGCGCTCNCGCCAGGAGGTCGCCCAGGTCTGGTCCGAGAGATAGGAGAGCTGGGCTTCGAGGTAGAGATCCGCGGAGAGGACCGCTCGATACTCGCCGACCGCCTGCCCCCGCAGTCCCTGGGCGATCTCGACGTCCTCGCCNGCGGAGGTTCGATCGGTGCCGCCGAAGTCGTAGAGCCCGTAGAGATCGAANGCCCCGTATCCGCTCACGCCACCGATGCCGGAGAGATCGAGGTCGAGTCCCACCGCGGGGCCGCGATCGAGGAAGCCGTCGATCAGGAGATCCGCGGCGACCCAGTCCGGCTCGGCGATTCCAAGCATGCGGAAGAGGTCCCAGGTCGTGCCGATCTCGAATCCCTTGTCCTTCTCGAAACCGGACCGCACGCCCTTCAGGGGCGGCTCGTCCGCGGTGCCCTCGAAGCCGGGCCAGTAGAAGAACGGGATCCCGCCGGCGTTCATGGTGAGCCCGTCGCCCTTGACCCACGTCGTGGTGCTGCCTTCGGCGTCCGGGCGTTCGGTGACCGTGACGCGTTCGAGGCCGATCGANAGGTGNGGGGTGAAGAANTCGCTGGTGGAGATCGTCGCCCGGTCCGCGGTCCACTGGTCGGTCGACAGCTGTCGCATCTCCTCGGCCCGGGCGTACACCGGAAGATTTCGTCCGCGACGCGAGTAGGTCCGAAGGACGGCGTCCATGATGGTCGCGCGGTTTCTCGGAAGGTCGTAGTAGATGCTNGACCCGCGCATCGTGTAGTCGCCGTCGCTCGCGCGGACGGCGCCTTCGAGGAAGATCCCGGTGATCGACTCCGCCTCGACGGTCGCGGTTCCCTCTCGAAGGCCCTTGATGGTGCCGGGCACGAGGAACACCACGCCTCGGTCCGAGACCAGGGAGAGTCTGCGGAGATCNTCGCCGGTGTTGGTCCCGTCGTAGTCGATGACCACCGANCCCAGCACGATGATCGCNTCGCGATNCTCNTCCACCACCNNCTCGTCGGCGTTGAAGGAGACGAGGCCGCGCGGNTCGAAGATCGGNAGATCNCCACCACCCNGGACGGGNAGTTCGATCTCGGTGGGANCGNGNNGGTTNGANGNNGGCGTCTCGCGGACGATCCGGCCNCCNGGTTNNAGGANCGGTTTCGGNGNCNNCGGCGGGANCTGCACGTCCAGNCGNNTNCCGAGCTTCGGCAGTGGNGGNGCGGCGAGNGTNCNNAGGTANCGGGCNAGNCGNTGTTCNCCGCGGNCCACGGACGTGTTTCGAATNGGGCCGTCCTCGAGCAGGATCGTCCGCAANGCGACCTTGCCGTCGATCGTCGCGGTCACCAGCACGTCGCGGCCGCTGGCACCGAGCCCGGCNCGNCGCNTCGGNTCGGAGACTTCNGGGAACCAGAANGCGGCCTGNGTCACCAGGCCGTCCTTCGTGGGGAGCCGGTTGATCCANACCAGGGCGAGGTCNGCGCGNAANGCNTAGGTNCCNAGCACGATCTCGACNTCGCCTTCGAGGACGAGNCGCTGGGTGTCGTCGNCGGNCCANNTNGTNGCCTTNTTCGCNTCGATCTCGAGGTCGTGCTGGACCGGNAGGATCGGGAGGACGAATCCNCCGAGGCTCGAGCCGTCGATCGCGACCCGGCGNGTNNCGGGGCCGNGNNCGTCGTCTCGNNCGATCNCCNGCGNNGNGGNTGCGGAGGCGGATCCGGCGANCAGNCTCGNGANGGCGANCGCCGCGATGGANANCGAAGGAAGTTCATCTGCCGGAGATGCTACCGATCNCGGCGGCATCNGGCNNGATTCGNATCAGATGCGNTANCCGATCATGCCGGGTTCCGTGGCCGTGAANTCCTTGAGGAGNGTCATNANCGNGATCCCCACGAANGTGAACACCGCCATGANCANCGCGGCCTGCCACATGCCGAGNCCGACGAACCANGCGGNTCCNTAGACGCCATGCCACATNGCGCCGTACCGGCGGAGCTTNTCCGCGGCNNGCGTGCCGTGNATCGGGTCCGGCCTTCCGCCANGCGANGGCGNCGAANCCCACCANCGCGAGAATCGGCCAGATCACCACNNTGGCGGTTCGGCCGTCNGGNAGNACGCCNCCGTCGGGATCGCGATTGACGGCAACGCCGAAGAGCACCGCGGACCAGAAGAGCCAGCCGAGCAGGATTCCGAACCCACCGATGGGGGTCAGGCGGGGCCGCTTGCCCTCGAGGATGTGGCCCAGGATCGAAATGGCGAGGACGTGCGTGAAGACCAGCCAGACCGGGAGAAGAAACGCGAGCTGATGGTTCGGAACCAGCATGTGGGCGACGTGGACGAGGCCGGCGACGATCACGCCGACCGCGGGGAGGTGCTTTCCCGCAGCGTTGTAGAACAGGGCCGCGGTGGCGGCGATGACCGCGAGGACGAGGCCGCCGGTGCCGAATGGAATGGCCGCCGCGATGGCGGCGAGGAGGGCCCCGATGGCGATGACGACGGCCTGGCCCGCTCTGATCCGGCCGGCGGGGAGCGGGCGATCGGGACTGAACGCGGTGTCGTGGCGGACGTCGAGAAGGTCGTTGAGCGTCGTGGCGAACGCGAACAGGCCGATCGAAAGGACCGCCGCCACCACGAGATCGACCACGAGGGGGATGTCGTTGACCGGAAGCAGGGCGTATTGCGGATCCGCCCGCGTGTAGAGCACCACGAACCAGACGTCGGCGATCGCGCCGAAGACCAGGGAGAGTCTCGTGAGCTGGAAGGCGGTCAGGAGCTTCGCGGCAAGCCTCGGCATCGCGGTCGATGCTACCGATCGAGGCGGGTTCACGTACGATGGGGGGTCCGGAAGCGACTTCCGGGCGCCCTCGCACCGTGATCCCAGGAACCGTCTCGATGACCCGCTCCGACACCCTCAGCGCCGACGCCGCCGGTCTTCGGATCGCGGTTCTCGTGAGTCGCTATCACACCGAGATCACCGATGCCCTGGAGAAGGGCGCTCGGTCGGCCTTCGAGGCCGCCGGCGGCGACCCCGGAATGCTCGAGGTCTTCGACAGTCCCGGCGCCTTCGAACTCGCGGGACTCGCGTCGGTGGCGCTGGAGACCGGACGGTTCGACGCGGTGGTCTGTCTCGGCTGCGTGATCCGGGGAGAGACGAGTCACGACGCGTGGATCAACGGCGCGGTCGCGCACGAACTCGCCGCGATGTCCTCCCGTCACGGCCGCCCCGCGGCGTTCGGGGTGATCACCTGCAACGACATCGACCAGGCCCGGGCCCGGGCGGGCGGTGATCGGGGCGACAAGGGAATCGAATCGATGGACGCCGCGATCGCCGCGGTTCGGACCGCCGCCTCGATCCGCGCGGGAGCAGACGCATGAAATACGATCGTGAAGCACGTCGGTGCGCCCTTCAGGCGATGTACCAGTTCGACGCGGGGTCGCTCGACGACCTCGACACGGTTCGTGAGACGCTCGACGGCTCGGGCGCTTCGGAGTCCGCGCGAGAGAAGGGCTTCGCGCTGGCCACGATGGCGTGGGAGTTCCGGGACGAAAGCGACGAGATCATCCTGGGGTTGTCGCCCGACTGGCCGATCAACCGCCAGCCGATGGTCGATCGCAACCTCCTCCGACTCGCCTTCTACGAGATCCGACGCGGCGGAACGCCGCCGCGGGCGGCGATCAACGAGGCCGTGGAGCTGGCGAAGGAGTTCGGCGGCGAGAAGTCGCCCGGCTTCGTCAACGCCCTGCTCGACAAGGTGATGCGGGAGGAGACGCCGTGAAGTTCTTCCGAAAGGCGGTCGAGGCGGTCCGGCAGGGCTTCGCGCGGACCGCGACGGTCCTGGGTGGCGGCCTCCGCTCGTTGCTCGCGGGTCGTCGGCTCGACGACGACGTGATCGACGAGATCGAGGCGGCGCTCATCGGTGCCGACGTCGGTGTCCGGGCGGCCACGGAGATCGTCGGGGAACTTCGCACCGCCGTCCGAGCCGGGGAACTGGAACGTGGCGAGGATGCGATCGAGTTTCTGAAGGATCGCCTGAAGCGACGCTGGGACGATGCCCCGATCGACATCGCGGTCGCCGATCCCGGCCCGACCGTGGTGCTGGTGGTGGGTGTGAACGGCGTGGGCAAGACCACCAGCGTGGCGAAGATCGCGCACACCCTCCGTCAGGAGGGGCGCAGCGTGGTGCTCGCCGCCGCGGACACCTTCCGCGCCGGCGCGGTGGAGCAGCTGGCGACCTGGGCCGATCGACTCGGCGTGGATCTCGTCCGCGGGGCCGCGGGCGCCGATCCGGCGGCGGTGGTCTTCGACGCGGTCGACGCCGCACTCGCGCGGAAGGCCGACGTCCTTCTCGTCGACACCGCGGGCCGTCTCCACGTCGAGGCGAACCTGATGCGGCAGCTCGTCAAGATCCGGGAGGTCATCGAACGCAAGATCCCCGGTGCGCCTCACGAGGTCCTGCTGGTGCTCGATGCGACCAGCGGCCAGAACGGGCTCCAGCAGGCCGCGGTCTTCGGCGAGGCGGTCGGGGTGACGGGGATCTTCCTCGCGAAACTGGATGGAACGGCCCGGGGCGGCATCGTGGTCGCGATTCGGGACGCCCTCGACGTGCCGGTCAAGCTGGTCGGCGTGGGAGAGCAGGTCGAGGACGTGCAGCCCTTCGACGCGAACGGCTTCATCGACGCGATGTTCGAGTCGACCGCCGAATCCGCCGCGAAACGATGATTTCACGGGCTGAGGCCCGCTCGAGCGGCCCCATTGCGGGTTGCGTGGTCGAATCCGAGGCTTCGGGCGAGGCGAACCGTCTCGTGGCTTCCCGCTGGAACCCACGGGGCGGAGGCCGGTATCCTCGTGGTCGTCAGCATCTGAAAGGTGGCCGATGCTTCCGCTCCCCGTCAGCCAGAATCGAAACCTCCGATCCGCATCCCGCGGTCTCCGGCCGGGCTTCACGCTCGTGGAGACCCTGGTGGTGCTCGGAATCATCACCCTGCTGGTCGGCATCACCGTCCCGACCCTCCGCGTCATGCGGGAGGAGGCCCGGTCGACGGAGTGCCGGACGACGCTCCGCGAACTCGGACTGGCTCTCACCGCGTACCGCGCGAACATGGGCGACCGCATCCCGGCGTGCGAACCGCTTCCCGCCGTGGTCGGCGACGGCGAGACCGAAGGCGGGCTTCCCGAGGTCCTCGACGGATACATCGACAAGAACTGCACGTGCTGGGTCTGCGGCGCGGACACGGACCCCGAGAGCACCTCCACGGGGACGAGCTATCTCTACGTCCCCGGTCTGCTGCGCTATGCACCCCAGGTCCAGATCGCGGTGGGGCAGGCCCTGATCCCGTACCTCGAGAGTGGTGAATGGGATCCCGCCCAGCTGGAACGCATCCGTCGCGATCTCGAATCGAGGGAGCTGTTGGGGATCTTCGATCACGAAGCGGGGCGTCGTCTGCCGATGCTCATGGACAGTCAGGATCGACACCCCGTCGGCGACCTCGTTCCCCGAAACGCGCTCTTCAACGACGGGAGCGTCGCGCAGATGCGGGAGACCTTCGCCGAGATGGAGGATGACGGATGAACGCGATCACCAGCACCGTCGACGACCTTCACGACCGGTTCCTCGAGTTCATCGACGGCCGGGAGCGTCGGCTGGCGATCACCGCCGGCGGAGGACTTCTCGCGCTGATCCTCCTGATCGCGGGAAGCATGTGGTGGAACGCCCAGTGGCGTCCGCCGCCGAGCATCTTCGATTCGCCGGTGGACGACGTGCTCGGCTATCTCGCGCTCGACGACTTCAGTGCGATGAGCGTCGAGGAGCGGATGCGTTACCTCGGNNAGTTCGCNNCCCGNTTCCAGGGCATGGCNCAGGAGGAGTCNGCNTCNATGGCGGCGTTCCTCGCCGGCCTCACCGGCCCGACCCGCGAACAGATGCGACAGAACGCCCGGACCCTCGCGAAGGACGTCCTNCTCGACGGCGCCGAAGGCTACTTCGCGGTCGCCCCGGAGGACCGTGGTGCCTANCTCGACGACTGGATGGCGGGATGGCAGCGGACCGCGGAGGNGATGATGGGGCGTGATTCGGGCAAGGACGATGCGGAACGGGCGGAAGACATCCGCGCCGATGCCCGCCGCGACATGACGCGGGAACGTGATCCCGGTCGAATGCCCGGCTTCGACGGCCGCGACGCGGAACGATTCATGGGGTTCTGGCAGAGCGACATCGAAGTCGCCAGCACGCCGAGGGANCAAGGNCAGATCATCCGCTTCCTCGACGATCTGCGGGTCCACNTCGCGAAGCCGCCCGGGGCATGACGAATCCAAAGGAGCCGCTGCCTGCGGTCGATGCCGCACCGGGCATCGCCTCGGTNGTCGACGCGGGTGGCCGAGCGGTCGTGGTGGCGCCGCCGGGGACGGGAAAGAGCACCGCGCTGCCATCCGCGCTGCTCGACCGGCTTCCGGGCAGGATCTTCGTCACCCAGCCTCGTCGGCTCGCCGCCCGGATGCTCGCCCGTCGGGTCGCGTCGATCCGGAACGTCGAACTGGGCGAGGAGGTCGGGTTCGCCACGCGAACCGAACGTCGNGAAGGCGATCGGACCCGGCTCTGCTACCTGACCGAAGGCCTGTTGCTTCGTCGGATGCTCGGGGAGCACGGCCCCGGTCCCGGCGATCTCGTGGTGCTCGACGAGTTTCACGAACGCTCGATCGACGCCGANCTGCTCTTCGGAATCCTGCGCGAGCGACGAGCCCGCGTNCTCGTCTCGAGCGCGACGCTCGATGCGGGAAGCGTCGGGNAGGCGCTCGATGCCGAGGTCTTCACGGTCGAGAGCCGGATCCATCCGGTCGAGGTCGATCATCGNCGNGCTCCATCGGCCGACCCGGTGTGGGACCTCGCGGCGGAAGCGGTCCGGGAGACGCTTCTCGATTCCTCCGACGACGGGGATCTGCTGGTGTTCATGCCCGGCCGTTTCGAGATCGACCGCACCATCGCCGCATGCCGTCGGGTCGCCGCGGGGTGCGAAGTGCTTCCGCTTCACGGCGGACTGCCGGCGGCGGCGCAGGACGCGGCGGTCTCCGGAAGCGGTCGACGGAAGATCGTGGTCGCGACGAACATCGCGGAGACGTCGATCACGATCCCCCGGGTGACCACGGTGATCGACTCGGGAATCGCGCGGATCGCGCGGTTCGATCGGGAGCGTGACCTGGATCGNCTCGTGACCGAGCCCGTGTCGCGGGCGTCGGCGGTCCAGCGGGCGGGTCGGGCGGGTCGCGTGCGACCGGGTCGATGTCGNCGGCTCTACACGGAATCCGAGTTTCGTCGGCGNGATCCGCACGACGCACCGGCGATCCGGCGGGAGGATCTCGCAGGGCCGTTCCTTCGCCTTCGCGTCGNGGGCTTTCGTCCCGACGCGTTCCCGTGGCTCGACCCACCCGACCCGGTCGCGGCGACGCACGCGGACGCGGTGCTGGAGTCGATCGGGGCGGTGCGCGGCGGTGAGACGACCGAGGACGGACGGCGGATCGCCTCCTTGCCGGTGCCGCCGCGGGTCGGCCGTTTCCTGCTCGACGCGGGGCGTCGAGGTGGCGGGCGACTCGCCGCCGCGTGCGCAGCGATCCTGGGGGAACGGGACGTCGCCCCGCGGGCCTCCGCCGCGTCGCTCGCCGGCGGGCTCGCCGGTGGTGATCCTCGCAGCGATCTGCTCGCACGGGCCCGATTGCTTCTCGCGGGCGAGCGTCGCGGGCAGGGGATCGATCCCGGCGCGATGTCGGACGCGATCAACGCGGCCCGCCAGTTGGAACGGCTGGTGCGACGCGATCAGGGCGGGGCCGGNGGGGATGTCGACGAGATCACGGCGATCGTGGAAGCCCTGATCGCCGCCTTCCCCGACCGGGTCGCGTACCGGCGAGACCGGACCCGGGACGAATGCGTGCTCCCGGGGCGTCGGAACGTCCAGCTCGGACGGGGGAGCATCGTCCGCGGCGAAGGATTCCTGATCGCCTCCTCCATCCGNGGTGCGCAGCATCGAGGACGGGAGACGACCGTGCTCGAACTCGCGACCGCGATCGACGAANCGCTCGTCGAGTCCGTCATGGGCGCGCGGTTCGGGGTCGAGGATCGACACGCCTTCGACGTCGAGCATGGGAGGGTCGAACGCGTCGAAGCCCGGACCTTCGACGGCCTTCGGATCGACGAACGGCGATTCGGCATCGGCGATGGNGAGCGTGCGGCGGCGGCGGCCTGTCTTCTGGAGGCGATCGAGGCGGAAGTGGTCGCGATCCCNGGCTGGTCCGAGGAGGTGGACGGCTTCATCGATCGCGTGGATCGCGTCGCGGACTGGTTCCCCGACCGTGGAATCGCCGCGTTCGGCGCCGAGGACCTGCAGGTGCTCCGCGCCGAGATCGTGGGTCGACGACATCGGATCGCCGATCTTCCGGGATCGGCGCGGATTCTCGAGATCGTCCGTTCGGCGCTGGAATGGTCGGACCTGCAGTTCGTCGATCGCATGGCACCGAACCGGTTTCAACTGCCGCGGGGGCGGACGATGCGAATCGACTGGCGGCGGGGCGAACCACCGAGAGGATCGGCTCGGATCGGTGATCTGGTCGGTCTCGAGCGGACGCCGACGGTCGCGGGAGGNCGGGTTCCGATCGTGCTGGAGATCCTCGCCCCGAATTCGCGGCCCGTGCAGGTGACCGACGACCTCGAAGGATTCTGGACAAACACGTATCCGGGAATCCGGAAGGAACTCCGGCGTCGATATCCCCGTCACCCCTGGCCGTGAACCGTCGGATCGAGTCGAGGGGTTCGATCCCGGGATCGCATCCGTTACACTTCGACACGCATTTTCCAGCCCTGTGCGAGANGCGAATCGATGCTCGACTTCCTCAAGTTCGGACGAAAGAACGAAAGCGAACGTGGTTCCTCCGGATCCCGGAGCTTCATCCGTGGGACCCCGGACGGCAACGTCACGATCGTGAATCTCGAACGGACGGGCTGGGCGCTCGATCCCGACGGCTCGGGTCGGTCCCCGCTCGAGATCCGACCCGCCTCCGGCAGCGAGGTCTTCGACGAGAAGGATCACGAGGATGGTCTTCGCGGCGGNTTCCTCCGGCTCGGCAAGGAAAGCACGGANTGTCGACTGCTTCGATCCGCGATCGATCGGAAGACGCCGGTGATCATGGTCTACCCCGGCGTGGCCCGGATGCGGGGGATCGCGAGCGAACTGTTCGAGGAGTTCCTCAAGCGACGGCTGAAGGCGGAGAGCCGCGATCTCGACGCGATCAAGATCTACGCGGCACCGGTGCGCGAGACGGCTCGCCGCTTCGTGCGGAAGTTCCGGGGGCTCGGCGCGGACCAGGTNGTCTGCAACCTGAGCGGCGAAGCGTTCAAGTATCTGCANCTCTACAAGGTCGATCGGGACGTCACGGTCGATGCGCTCGATCCGAAGTGGCCGATCGCGTCGGAGTCCGACGAACAGCGATATGCGACGCTCGCGGAGCAGTCGATCCGCGGGATGGACGCGGAGTATTTCGATCGACTGCGGCAGGGGATCGCGGCCGGGACCCTGCTGCTCATCCTGCCCGAGCTCCGCATGGAACGGATGGCGGTGCTGGGTGCCGCGGGACGACTGCTCNTGAACGCGCCGGGGGGCGAGATCGACCTNGGATCGGGCAATGCGATGCATCTCTACCGGCATCGTCCCGACCGTCGGGCCTGAATTTGCGCAAGTCNATTATTCGCAGTCNCTTGCGTTCATTGATTTGATCCAGAACGGCGGTATCGCTACACTCTGGGGATGGCAACGAAAAAGACGCGTCGCGGTGGCGGCGAACCTTCGGGGAAGCAGCCTTCGGGCAGCACCACTCCCGCCGACCGGACGTCGGCGGATGACGGGGCCAAGACGGCCGATACCGCTTCAGGAACGACGAAAACCAAGGCCCCGACCCCGAAGAAGAGCACCACCAAGAAGCCNGCTGCCAAGAAGACCACGNTGAAGGAAGTCGTCGCGGCGAGCACGACGTCGGCGAAGTCGTCNGGCAACAAGAAGTCTTCTTCCAAGAAGNCCCCTGCCAGGAAGTCCCCCGCCAGGAAGCCCGCGGTCAGCAAGACCTCGACGGTGAAGGCCGCCGAGTCCGCCACCGAGCCCAAGGCGGCTCCTGCTTCCAAGGGCAGGAAGGTCGACAAGATCGGGACGTACAACTCCGCGGTCCGATGGATCCTCGAACTCACCGACGTGGAACGTCAGCGGGTCGTCAAGTACGACGAGAACGGCGATT
The DNA here is from genome assembly GCA_002684755.1 of Phycisphaerae bacterium. The sequence goes on along the minus strand of NYVS01000008.1, from coordinate 6,243 downwards.
TCAAGCTCGACCGGATGCGAGCCCTGCTCGCCGCGCTGGGTGATCCGCAGGATCAGTTCCGGGCGATCCACGTCGCGGGCAGCAACGGCAAGGGTTCGACGATCGCGATGATCAGCGCGATGCTCCGCAAGTGCGGGTACGGCGTCGGCGAATTCACGAGTCCGCATCTGGTGGACATTCGCGAGCGGATCTGCATCAACGGCCAGCGAATCACCAAGAACGAGTTCACGGAGTCGATGAAGGCGCTCGCGAAGGCGGCGACGGAGATCGGCGAACGTCCGACGTTCTTCGAAGCGATCACCGCGATCTCGTTCATGCACTTCGCGGCGCAGGCCGTCGACGTGGCGATCGTCGAGGTCGGTCTCGGCGGACGGCTCGACTCCACGAACGTGATCATGCCGGTGTTGTCCGTCATCACGGAGATCCAGCTCGATCACACGAAGATCCTCGGGACCACCCTCGAGAAGATCGCCGTCGAGAAGGCCGGGATCATCAAGCCCGGTGTTCCCGTGATCACGCGGGAGCAGCAGGAGGACGTCGATCGCGTGCTCCGCGAGAAGGCGGAGTCCGTCGGCACGACGATCCGCGTCGTGAACAAGGAGATCGAGTTCAGCAACCGGTTCTGCTCGACCGTGGAGCTCGGTCCGCACAACCGGGTCTGCCTCTACACCGAGACCAGCCGACTGGAGCACCTCCCGGTGCCCCTGCCGGGTGAACACCAGGCGTTCAACTGCGGGCTCGCGCTCGCCGCCGTGGACCACCTGAAGTCGATCGGTTTCGAGTGTCCCGAGTCGGTGGTCACCGAAGGGCTCGAAGAGACCGTGATCCCCGGCCGCATGCAGCTGGTCTGGGACCGCCCGCGGATTCTCGTCGACGGCGCCCACAACCCCGACGCCCTGACGGCGTTGATGCGTTGCGTCGGCGCCCACGTGCCCTACGACTCGATGGTCTGCGTCTTCGGCTGCGGCCAGGACAAGGACGTCGATGCGTTGCTCGATCGGGTGAGCCTCGGTGCCGACAAGGTGATCTTCACGAAGGCCGTCCGGAACACGCGGGCCGTGGAGCCCGAGGAACTGCGTCGCCGGTTCATGGAGCGAAGCGGGAAGATGTGCCAGACCGCCGGATCCGTGAAGGAGGCGCTGGAACTCGCGGCCCGTGCCGTGAGTCGCGAGGACCTGATCTGCGTCACTGGAAGTTTCTACCTCGTCGGCGAGACGATCAAGCACCTCGAAGCGGTCCGGAAGTCCCGGGAGGACGCCGCTTCCCCCGTGGGGTGAGATCGCGACGAATTCGAACGAAGTCCCGGACGCCCGCCCCGATGCTTCGAGGCGGGCGTCCGTATCTCCGTATCATGGTGAGATCGGCGCAACGGGGACGGCCCGTGGCTCGCGAGGACCGGAGAAGCATCGATGACCACGCCCACGAAGATCGACGGCGACGCCATGGACGAGAACACGTCGACGCGAAGTCGCTACGACGTCGAGATGGCCATCTCGATCGAGGAGCGATGGCAGGCGGCCTGGGACGAGGCCGACGTCTATCGCACGCCGAATCCCGGCGACGCGGACTTCGATCCGGCCCGTCCGAAGTTCTACTGCCTCGACATGTTTCCGTATCCCTCGGGGGCGGGGCTGCACGTCGGGCATCCCGAGGGTTACACGGCCACGGACATCCTCTGCCGATACAAGCGGATGCGGGGATTCAACGTCCTGCACCCGATGGGCTTCGACGCGTTCGGGCTTCCCGCCGAACAGTACGCGGTGCAGACCGGGGTCCATCCCCGCGAGACCACCCAGGCCGCGATGGACAACTTCCGCCGCCAGCTGAAGCGGTTCGGTTTCAGTTACGACTGGTCCCGCGAATTCGCGACCATCGATCCCGACTACTACCGGTGGACCCAGTGGATCTGGCTTCGTGCCTACGGATCCTGGTTCGATCCGCGGGTCGACGCGGCGCGACCGATCGCGGAACTCGAGGCGGGACTCGCGTCCGGCGAGGTGATCCCCACCGACGACGACGACCAGCCGCTCGACTGGTCGGCGATGGACGCGACGGCGCAACGGCGATACGTCGACGGATGCCGGCTCGCCTACCTCGGCGAGCAGACCGTCAACTGGTGTCCGAAGCTGGGGACGGTGCTCGCGAACGAGGAGGTCATCGACGGCCGCAGTGAACGCGGCGGACACCCCGTGGTTCGGAAACCGCTCCGGCAGTGGATGTTCCGAATCACCGCCTACGCCCAGCGCCTGCTCGACGACCTCGATCTCATCCGCTGGCCGGATTCCACGCGGATCATGCAGCGCGAGTGGATCGGTCGCAGCGACGGCGCGCTGGTCCGCTTCGAGGTGGAGGGCGGCGCGGAGACGCTCGACGTCTTCACCACCCGCCCCGACACCCTGTTCGGCGCGACCTACATGGTCGTCGCCCCCGAACATCCGCTGGTCGACGAGATCGTCGCCGGCGACGGGGCCGACCCGGCGATCGAAGCCTACGTGACGTCGGCCCGGAACCGCGCGGACGTGGATCGAATGGCCGATTCGAAGGAGAAGACCGGCGTCTTCACGGGTCGGTACGCGATCAATCCCGCGACGGGCGAACGCGTTCCGATCTGGACCGCGGACTACGTCCTCATGGGCTACGGGACCGGTGCGATCATGGCGGTGCCCGCCCACGACCAGCGGGACTTCGAGTTCGCCCGGGCCTTCGATCTTCCGATCCGGCAGGTGGTCGCCGCCTCCGTCGACGCGGCCGGTGGCTGCGACGACTGGGACGAGGCGATGACCGACGGCGGCGTCGCCGTCGCGAGCGTGAACGACTCGGTGTCCCTCGACGGGCTCGCCACGGACGCCGCGAAGGCGGCGATGATCGAGTGGCTCGCGACCGCGGGATGCGGGCGTCGTCGCGTGAACTTCAAGCTGCGTGACTGGCTCTTCAGCCGGCAGCGCTACTGGGGTGAACCGTTTCCGGTCGTCTTCGACGACGACGGCAACCACCATCCCGTCGCCGACGCCGCGCTGCCGGTCCGCCTTCCCGACCTCGAGGACTACGAACCGATCGAGTCGGACGAGCCCACGCCGCCGCTCGGCAAGGCCGTGGACTGGGTGCGCACGACCGCGGGCGAGGCGGGCGTCGATCCGGCGGTCCTTCCGCCGGACACCCCGGTTCGTCGCGAGATCAACACGATGCCCGGCTGGGCGGGATCCTGCTGGTACTACCTCCGGTACTGCGATCCGGGCAACGGAGATCGTTTCGCGTCCCGCGAAGCGGAGCGGTACTGGATGCTCTCGGAGCGTGGAGAGGACTCGGGGCCGTCGGTCGCCGGCGAGGCGTCGTTCGACTCGTCCCGGCATCACGTCGGCGGCGTGGACCTCTACGTCGGCGGTGCGGAGCATGCGGTGCTGCATCTCCTCTACGCCCGCTTCTGGCACAAGATCCTCTTCGACCTGGGCGAGGTCTCGACCCCCGAGCCCGTCGGTCGTCTCTTCCACCAGGGCATGATCACGAGCTTCGCGTTCAAGCGGGCGGACGGATCGCTGGTCCCGGTCGACGAGGTCCGCGAGTCCGACGACGGTGCGGCGGTCGAGATCGCGACGGGCGAGACCGTCGAACGCATCGTGGCCAAGATGTCGAAGTCGCTTCGAAACGTGATCAACCCAGACGACGTGATCGCGGACTACGGCGCCGACACCTTCCGGCTCTACGAGATGGCGATGGGGCCGCTCGACGCCTCGAAGCCCTGGAACACCCGGGACATCGTCGGCGTCCACCGGTTCCTGCAGCGGGCGTGGCGACTCGCGGTCGATGAATCGACCGGCGAGCTCAGACTGCGGACGGAGGCCGACGCCGACGTCGAACGGGCCCTGCACCGGACCGTGGCGAAGGTGGGGGACGACATCGAGCGACTCGCGTTCAACACCGCGATCGCGGCGATGATCGAATTCGTGAACACCGCGACCGGTGTCGGGGTGACCGCGGATCAGCTCGACCGGTTCAACCGCATCCTCGGGCCGTTCGTGCCGCACTTCGCCGAGGAGCTCGACGCGAAACTCCGACCCGACGCGGGGGCGGGACGAAGCGTGGTGCTGGCGGACTGGCCCGAGTTCGACCCGGCGATGCTCAAGGACGATTCGATCGAGGTGCCCGTGCAGGTGCTCGGAAAGGTCCGCAGCCGCATCACGGTCGCGGCCGACGCCGATGCCGCGACCCTCGAGGCCGCGGCCCTCGCGGACGAGCGGATCCGTGAACTCGTCGAAGGCAAGACCATCCGGAAGGTCGTGGTCGTCCCCGGGAAACTCGTGAACGTGGTGGCGAACTGATGGATTCCAGCGGATCACATCCCGCGTGGCGTCCGGAGGAGCCGTGGCCGGCGACCTTCGCGGTGCCGCTTTCGGTCGACGCGCCGTTCGAGGCCGATGCGTTCCTCGCCGGGCTGGCCGGCGCCCTCGAGGCGTCGATCGAGGTGCTGGAGTTCCTCCCGTCCGCGGACGAACGGAGCCCGTGGTCCGTCGTGGTCCGGATTCCGGGACGCGGGGCGCCGGTGGTGGTCTCGTTGGAGCGGACCAAGCGGATGGACGAGGTGCCGCCCGCGATCGCGGGCCGGGTCGCCGCATCCCGATTCACCCTCATCGTCGAGTCGCTTCTCGAATCCGAGGACCCGCGACTCGACTGGGCGAAGCTGGTCGGCATCGCGACGGCCCACGACGCGTCGATCGCGGTGCTGGACGCCTCGACCGGGCGATGGTTCGACGGGCCGGAGATCGACGGCGACCTTCTCGATGCCGAACTCGGCCCTCCGGAGGACGTGTTGTGGCGGGTGCAGGCGGTCTCGACGTCCGAGGACCTCGATCAGGGAACCGTGTGGCTCTACACCCGTGGCCTGCTTCGCTGCGGGTTGCCGGAACTGGAACTCCTGGAGGTGCCGGGGGCCAGTGCTCCCGCGGCATCCCGCATCCTCGACGCGCTCGCGGCGCTCCTGCTCGAGGACGGGCCGCCGCCGCCCGAGGTTCCCTACTCCATCGGGCCCGGAATCGACATCGCTCTGATTCCGTGGCGGGAGGCGATCGAGGCCCTCGATCCCGAGAGTCTCGGTGACGATGCGGACCGGGCCGCCTTGTCGCAGGAGACGCCGAATCCACTCCAGGCGCGTCGCGCCGCGGTGTGCGACATCGAGCCCAAGGGAAGCTTCAAGAAGATCTGGACCTGGCCGGCGGATGCGGTCGCGCACTTCTCGCGACCGGACGCCTCCATCTACCGGAGCGACGCGGCGACCGCGCGGTCCTCGGCGATCGCGCGTCGCAGCTGGAACCGGGCGGTCGAGGCCCGTGCGTCGACCGGCGAAGGGCTCGTCCTGCTGGCGGGGGTGCCGCTCGGCGCCGATGCGGACGGTCGGATCGAACATGCCTGGGTGCAGGTCGACTCGACCACGGCCCACGGTGGAACCGGGCTGATGCTCCGGAATGCGATGGACGGTCGGGCCGCCGGGACCTCGGTCGAATTCAAGGCCGCGGACATCGATGGATGGCGTCTGGTCCGGGGCGACGTCGCGATCGGACCGGAGGACCGCGTCGATCCGATGACTTTCGCGGCCGAGGGCGGGACGGGGCCGTCGGCATGAGTGATTCGCCCGACCGGCTCGAACCGTTCGAGGACGACCCCCTCGCGCACCCGCCGGCGGTGCTCGCGTCCGCCGCCGGACGGAGCGAACTCGACGCGGTGCGCCTGATCCTCGACGAAGAGGGGATTCCCGCCGTCGTGGAACGTCGGCACGACGCCGATCCGCCGGACTGGGTGCTGCTGGTCGCCGACGCCGCGGGGGAGGACGCTCGACGAACCCTCGAGAACCGGGCCGCGGTCGCGTCCCACATCGACTGGGACGAGTTGGACGTGGGGACACCGCCCGACGAGGTTCGAAACGTCCTCGCCGGCGCGGACCGGATCCGACGCTTCAACATCGTGGTTCGCGTCGCGGGCACGGTGGTCGGGCTGCTGATGCTCCTGCTCGCGGTCGTGGCCGTGATCGCGACCCTGATAACCTGAGAAATCCGGGCTCGTTCGTCGAGGCCTCGAACCGTCGTCGTGATCACTGCGAACAGGAATCCTGCCATGCGAACTTCAGACTCCGTCCGCGTCCTCACGCCGCTGCCTGCGGTCCTCCTCATGCTCTGCGTCACGCTTCTCGGCGGCTGCGGAGGCTACGTCCTCAAGGGACGTGCGGTGGTCGGCGCCTACAACACCATCGAACTG
>NYVS01000050.1 GCA_002684755.1 Phycisphaerae bacterium | reverse complement strand
AGTTCGCGAGATGATGGGTCGCCGCCGCCGGGGTATGCCCGGTGTGCGGCGCCTTCGAGATCGAGGTCGACGGGTCGGCATCGCCCATCACCGCGAAACCGATGGCAATCGCCGCGAGCGAAATGGTCATCCCGGCGGTTCCCCACAACAGCAGCGGACGCCGGCCCGCTCGATCCGCGAAGCGGAGCGCGACCAGCGTGGCGAGCAGGTTGACGAGTCCGAGTCCCACCGTGGCGGCGAGTGCTGCGGAATCGGTCTTGAACCCCGCATGGTGGAAGAGGATCGGCGCGTAGAACAGAATCGTGTTGATTCCGATGAACTGCTGCAGGACCGCGAGACCCAACGCCACCGTCAGGGCGAGACGAATCCCGGGCACGTCCGCGAGTTTCACGCGGTCGCCGCTCGAGGCGCGGGCAACATCCTCCTTGATCCTGGCGATCTCCCTGTCCACCTGCTCGGCCGGCAGGAGTCTTCGAAGGACGGTTTCCGCTTCCTCGGTCCGGCGCTTCATGACGAGCCACCGGGGACTCGCGGGCATGCCGATGAATCCGACGAAAAGGAGGACGCCCGGGACGCCGCCGAGGGCGAACATCCATCGCCATCCCTCCGGAACCCCGGTGAAGAACGCATCGACCACGTAGGCGGCGAGAATCCCGAAGACGATCGCGAACTGGAAGAGGCTGACCCGTCCGCCGCGTTTTTCGGCAGGTGACGTCTCGCTGATGTAGAGCGGGCCGACGACGCTGGCGATTCCCACCCCGATGCCGATGAGGACGCGGCCTGCGATCAACCAGTCGGTGTCGGGTACGAAGCCGAGAAAGACCGCGCCCGCCGCGAAGACGACGCCTGCCACCATGTTCGAACGTCGTCGGCCGAGGCGTTCGGCGAGCACGCCACCGAACGCCGCCCCGATCATCGCCCCCACGAGCACGCCCGCGGTGATGAGTTCCGCGACGAAGTCGGACGTCTGGAAGTCGCGTTCGATCGAAAGCAGGGCGCCGGAGATGACGCCGATGTCGTAACCGAACAGAAAACCGCCGACCGCGGCCATGAAACAGGCGCCGATCGAAATGAGACGGGAAGGACCCTCGTGACGGTCGTGCATCCTTTTGCTCCGGTGGGGACGCGACCTCGTGTGTCGGAGGTCGAAGGGTGGGGCGTGGCAAGGGGTCTGCGTCAGATCAGTGTGAGAGCGTAACCGTTCGCCGTGCGCGGGAAACGCATCGGTACACAAGGTGCGCGGAAGAATTTCGAAGATTCACCCCGGTTTAAAATCGATAGGAACCGATTCTCAGGTTCGCTCGCATTCAGGTCGAACCGCCCCGTATCTGGGCTCGAATCATCTCTTGTTCCTAGGAACTGGAAGAAACCGAACGTCGACCTGCCGGGGGCGACGTTCGAATCGAAGTCTCCAGTGGAACGAGATGATCGGTCGTCCTTCGGGGTGGTCGAATCCGGGGCGAGCCCTTCCGGCTTCAGGGGGATCCCACGGCGGCGTGGCAGTAGGAGAAGAGGCGGCGAACGGCGCGACACCGCGCCGTTCGTCCATTTTTGGAATGATCTTGCCGGCGTTCGGCATCGAGGTCATTCTCATCTTGAACGATCTCTCGCCGGATTGGTGCGTATGTCTCGATTCATCGCCCGGTCCGGGATCGGGCGGCATCCATCAGGGGCAACTGGAGAACGATCATGAAGCATCGAATCAACATCGGCCGTGCGGCCCGGATTCCGGCGCTCGCGTTCGCGCTCGGCACGGCCGGCGCATCGGCGTCGGACGTCACCGTCACCTTCGAGGTTCCCAGCGCGTGGGATGGTGGACACACCGGCGCGATCCTCATTCGAAACACCGGCGCGTCGGCGATCGAAGGTTGGCGACTCCGATACGAGAACGGGCCCGAGATGAGCTCGCTCTGGAACGCGGTCTGGAACGTCGACGGCGCAATCACGACACTCGATCATGTCGACTGGAATGCCACGATCGCACCGGGATCGGAAATCGAACTTGGTTATTCCGGTGTCGGCGCGTTCATCGGCGACATCACGGGCGCCACCCTCAACGGCGCGCCGGTCACCCTGGTCTACGGGGAAGGTACCGGCGGTGGTGACGACGACGGCGGCGGTGGCGACGATGGTGGTGGCGGTGGCGACGACGGCGGCGGTGGCGACGATGGCGGCGGTGGTGGCGACGACGGCGGTGGTGGCGACGGCGGCGGTGGCGGTGGTGACGATGGTGGTGGCGGTGACGACGGTGGTGGCGGTGACCCGCCGTCCTTCGATCCCTGTCCCGCGGACCTTGATGGTTCCGGCACCGTCAACGGCGGCGATCTGGGCATGCTCCTCTCCGCCTGGGGTGGATCGGGCGAAGCCGACCTCGATGGCAGTGGTGTCGTCGATGGTGGGGATCTCGGATTCTTCCTCGCCGCCTGGGGTGCGTGTCCCGAGGTGATCGACGGTCGCGTGGTCGCGTACTACATCGAGTGGGGGACCTACGGTCGGAACTACCAGCCCGCGGACATCCCCTACGACAAGATCACGCACCTCAACTACGCCTTCGCCGACATCGGTCCCGACGGTCGCATCGCCTTGTTCGACGAATACGCGGCGATCGACAAGTCCTTCCCCGGCGACACCTGGGATCAGCCCTATCGAGGTCTGATCAATCAGATCAACAACGTTCACAAGCCNGAACATCCCCACCTGAAGACCATGATCTCGGTGGGGGGCTGGACGCTTTCCGGCCGATTCAGCGACGTCGCGCTNACGGAGGCCTCGCGGTCGACGTTCGCGGAGAGNTGCGTCGAATTCATGCGGGANTACAACTTCGATGGCGTCGACATCGACTGGGAGTATCCCGTCGAAGGTGGCCTGGCCAGCAACGTCTACCGTCCGGAGGATGGCGTGAACTACACGCTTCTTCTTCAGGAACTCCGGGATCGACTCGACGTGGCGGGGGCCGAGGACGGCGTNCACTANGAACTCTCGATCGCGGCGCCCGCGGGCTTCGACAAGTATCGACATCTCGAACTGGACCGGTTGGGTGAGATCCTCGACTTCGTCAACGTGATGACGTACGACCTGCGCGGCGCGTGGGACTTCACGAGCACCGGTCACCATTCCCCGCTGTTCTCGAACCCGGACGATCCCGGTGATCCCGAGATCGCCGAGAAGTACACGGTGGATCACGTGATCCACGGNTACCTCGCGGGCGGTGTCGATCCGGCGAAGCTCGTGATGGGCCTGCCGATCTACGGACGGGCGTGGGGTGGGGTCGCGGACGGCGGCACCGGCGGCCTGTTCCAGCCGGCATCCTCGGTTCCTGCGGGGACCTGGGACGACGGAACGAGNGGNGCGACCGGGGTCAACGACTACGACGTCGCGGGAACCGGTCGGGACGGCATTCTGCAGCTGCTCCAGTCCGGCGAGTACACCCGGTACTGGGACGACGTCTCGAAGGTGCCGTATCTGCACTCACCCAGTCGTTTCGGCGGCCACTTCATCTCCTACGACGANCAGGAGTCGATCCAGTACAAGCTCGACTACCTGCGCGACCTCGGACTCGGCGGNGTGATGTACTGGGAGATCACGGGGGATCGCGGTCAGGGGCTCGTCGATCTGATCGCCGAGACCGTGATGGCGAAGTGATTCAGGATTGATCGCCATGCGATCCATGCGATCCATGTGATCCAGGTGATTCAGGCGAACGGCGGGAGGACCAGCACGTCCTCCCGCCGTTCATTCCATCGTGTGGATCAATCGTCGATCGACGTCATGACCGTGAGCCGACGATCGAGCGGACGNAAGTGGAACCCGAAGTCACCGCTGCCGTTCTCGACCGCGACGGTCACCGCGTTCGGGCCACGACGAAGGGGCACCTCCAGCATCGAGCCGAAGGGCGATGCGCCGTGCGTGGTCCGATCGACGAGGATCGTCCGGTCGTTCACGATGACGACGGCGCCGTCGTCGGAACCGAAGGCCACGATCGCCGTGGTGTCCTCGGGGGCCATGATCCAGCCCGAGGCGATCGCGATCGAGTTCTCGGTGGCCGCCGGATCGGCGGNGANCTCCAGAAACGAGAGCAGGCCGTTCGGACGAGTGCGTTTCCGCTCCCACCCGCTGGTGCCGTCGGCCGTCTCCGGCGGATCCTTCAGCAGCGAGAAATTCCGGGCGAAGGCTTCGAGATCCGCGGTCGCGTCGGTCGCGGGATAGGGCCCGGAGACCATCCAGGCCCTCGGTCCCGGGCCGGCGACCTCGTTCAGGCCGGCGTCGCCGAGATCGCGNAGCGGGNTGACGCCACGCCGATCGATGAANTGCTGCAGCCGGACCGCGGCGCGGTCGGGCGANNTCGCGGCGAGNNCGCGNAGGGCGGCGGCGGCGAGTCGATCGTCGGCNNNATCGTCGGTCATGATCNNTTCGAGCNGCTTCGNCGAACGCCGGCGCACCGGTNGCGGCCCGCACCGCNCCNAGNCGGACNACNCGCCACTGGTCCGAGTCGTCGTCGAGGCCCGACTCGATCAATCCGTCGNGCACGTCCGCGTCGAGTCCGTCGGTGCTCCGAGCCGCCGCGATGATCCTTCGTCGTTCCGCGCCGGAGGCGTTCTCCCAGGTGGACGAGGCGAGGTCCGCGGGCATCGTCGCGACCTCGCGTTTCACCCGATCGAGCGGCGGGGTCCAGTCGCCGTCGAGATCGGCATCGACTCGAAACGGGTTCACGATGGCCACCGGGATCACCGGGCGCTTCTTGCCGTCCACCACCGGCGCGAGCGAATCGTCGCCCTCGACCAGCAGCACGATCCATCCATCGGTGGCGACGGGGACTTCGAGGTCGCCTTCGAAGCGGATCCGGTCCCGCGTGTTCTCGACGGGAATGCGATCGATCTCGTCGCCGTCCCGGATCACCCGGATGCGATCGACGTCGATCCACGGGGCGGCCTGGATCTCGACCGCGATCCGGACCCGGCCGTTCGCGTCGACGGTCGCCATGCGCGGATCCTCGTGCAGTCCACGATCCGGAATCGACGCGCGGACGATCGGACCGCTGGTCACCACGACGTCACCACTGCGAATCGCGTCGATCATCTCCCGGGGATCGATCTCGCCGGGATCGTCGGTGGAGGAACCCATGTAGTTCCGGGGGACCCCGGCGTAGTTGGCCTTGACGGAGTGGCTGTCGGAGTTTCCGGTGGCGATCGAGCGGTGCCCGGTGTCGAGCAGGGCGTACCAGTCGAGCATCGAGGAGTGGGTCTGGGAGCCGACGTCGACGCCGTCCGCATCGGCGGGATCCCGCCAACCCCAGAGCGCGTTCTCGTTCAGGACCTCGATCGCGTCGAAGTCTGCGCTCCACCGTGGGTTCGAACTGGTGCCGGTGGTCTCGTCGAGTTCGACCTGGCTGAAGTAGTCGATGCCCGCCCACCGTGGGTGGTTGACCTGGATCACCGGGACGACGTCGAGCGCGTTCGGCTCGAGTCGGATGAGTCGGAACATCGGTGGGGCGGCGGCGAGTCGGGCGGGGACGGGTGGACGGGTCGGGTCGACCGGGAAGATGTTGAAGTGGCCGATCGGGGTCGAGAGTTCGTTGCCGACCACGGAGGTGATCTGGGAGGAGGCACCCAACGCCGTGATGGTGGGGATGTAGTCGATGTTCCGGTTGTGATCGGTCGCGATGGCGAAGTCGACGCCTTCGCCGATGAGGCTCACGATCC
>NYVS01000049.1 GCA_002684755.1 Phycisphaerae bacterium | reverse complement strand
CCTGCGAAACCATCGAAACGTCTGGGACAACACCAACTGGACCGTGGATCTCGGTGGTGGCTGGTACCTGGTCGAGCAGGACTGATCTCGCCGGGTGACTGCCCGTCGGAAGGTCCGAAAACCAAGGAGACCTCGGTACGGCAGGGTACTGAAAACCCCCTCCAAGGCCCGAAACGGGGTGTTGAAGGGCGACTTTTGCGCGGATTCTTCAAGTTTGCCNCGAAGCCCAGACCTCGATGAGGTAAATTTGGAACCGGNGGCGCACGTGTGGGAACGTGCAAAGAGTGAAACGGGACGTCGAACGAGGTGTTCGGCGTGGTCTTTCGTCGTCCCGTTCCCTCAGTCTCCCTCCCAGAGACCTGCTGGACGCACGCGAGTCCGATTCGTACCAATGGTGCGTCGATCCCGTCGCGCCGCGNCCGACCGTTCCNCGGACGGTNTCAAGGAGAAGTAAGAAATGAAGAACCTGACTCTTGCCAGCACCGCAGTTCTCTGCCTTGCGGGCGTCGCGGTTGGCGATCTCTACCAGATCGACAACGATGAAGCGAACACCAACATCGGTGTCGCGGGCGGCTCCATCACCTGGGGCAATGCGTTCGAGACGACCGACACGATGCTCGAGAACATCGCGTTCGGCTTCGGCATCCAGCAGGGTGGTACGCAGACGCTCGTCGGTGACCAGATGCTCTGGGAGGTCTTNGGCGCCCAGGGCGACACCCCCTCCTTCCTCCAGTCGCTCGCCGCTGGTCAGCACACCATCGAAAACGACGACTTCTGGGGCCAGGGCAACCTCGACGTGATCACCGTCAACGTCGACCTCACCGGCTATTCCTGGTTCTTCATCGTCGGCAGTTACACCGACTCCGTCGGTGGTGGCTTCCCCGCTGCGCAGGCGACCAACGTCACGCTGCAGTCCTGGGCCGCCGTCGCGCCGAACCCGGCCGACATCGCCGGTGCCAGCCGGATCGACGACTTCGGTCTGCCCGGCACCTGGGTCATTCGCGGCAACGTGCCCGCCCCGGGTGCGATCTGCCTGCTCGGTCTCGCCGGTCTCGCCGGTCGACGCCGTCGCGGCTGAATGTTCNGACCCTCGTTCTTCGAGGGGTGAGAGATGATCGATGTACCGAGGGGACCCGTCNCGGGTCCCCTCGGTCTCGTTTTGCGGAGGTTAGGATGCGACGCCCTTCGAACGCGACGCATGCGGGCTCGCATCTCGTCGCGAGACGCCACCAGGAATCCCATCTTCATGAAACTCGATCTTCGAACGATTCCCTGCGTCTGGATCAACGTCGATGCGGACACCGAGAAGGCGGCGCAGATGGAATCGCTGCTCGATCGGCTCGGCATTCGAAACCGAAGCCGCTTCAGCGGTGTCACCGGCATCGCCCCCCACGAAGGCGTGAATCGCGGCGAGGAACACTACCGGAATTGCGCCGAGAGTCACTTCGGCGTGCTGCAGGCGGCGCTCGACGACGACACCTTTCCCGTCCTGGTCCTCGAGGACGACGTCGATGTGCTGGATTTTCCGGATGCCCCGATCGACTGTCCCGACGACACCGACGCCCTCTACCTCGGCACCAGCCACGGCAGCCCGGACTACCGGGCGACGCCCGTGTCCGACCTTCTCTTTCGCATCGAACGCGTCTACGCCGCCCACGCCGTCCTCCACCTCACCCGCGACTACGCGGAAGCGGTGATCGCCGACGGACGTCGCGCCATCTATGAACGCGACGAGCCCTTCGACATCGCCCTGGCCTTCGAGGTCCAGTCACGTTTCAACGTCTGCGCGATGCGCTCGCCGATCTTCTACCAGAGCGATGCGAAGAACCGGGTCAACCAGTGGGAGGACATGACCCGCACGCCGCTTTCGCCTCGTGAACCGACCGGCACCGGCAGGCCGCCGGTCGTTCCCTGACCGGGCCCGNCGCGTTCAGGACCCCACGGAGACGACGGGGCGTCACCCGACGTATCGCATCACCGGATACCGGCCCGCCAGCACCATNTCGTCGATGATGAATCGCCGGATCCGGGGATACCAGGTCAGCACGTCGCACTGGAATCGAAGCTGCTCGCGGGTTTCGACGTCGAGCGCCGCCTTGAACGCCCGGAAGTCGAACCCAGCGAGACGTTCACCGATGTCATCGGCCATGGCATGACACCACGAGGTCGTGTCGCGATCGTCCGGATCCACGTCGGCGACCCGACGACAGCGNCTCGCCAGCGACTCGAGCTGCTCGAAGACCCCGGACGCGGCCTCCTCCGGCAGCGTGTAGGAATCGGGAATGGCGGGCAGCGACGCCGCGCCGTTCCGGTCGAACCGGAGCCGGCATCTGACCTCTCCGGCGATCATCGCCCCCACCAGCGACGCCGCCGCCTGTTCCGGCAGATCGGGTCGATGACCGGCGGTCGCCGGCCGGTGGAGCACGCGGGTGGGGACACCCTGCCCGTAGGCGAGCGGACGGCCGATCGCCGCGGAGAGCGGTTGAAGCAGATCCGCGACCAGTTCGTTGTCCGAGCGGTAGCTCGTTCGAACGGTCCGATGCGGATTTCGAAGCGAGATGCGGTCGTCGGTGAGGAACCACCACGGAAAATGGTCGAGTCCCGGACAGAGCCATCGTGCCAGACAGGAGGAGACGTGCGTGTCGGAACCCCGAAAGGCGAACAATCGGCTCTCACCGGCGGAAATCGTTCGATGCTCGATCGGCCTCCCTCGGTTCGCGATGGTGGAGTCCACCACCGCGACGGTGCGGAAGTCGGGGAGCCCGTACTCGGTGATCGCCACCGCCGCGATCTCCACGTCCTGCGACGGATCCTCCTCCGTCAACTCCGCATGGTCCACCGCGAATCGGCAGCTGTCGCCGGAGCGCGACAACCGATCGAACGCCTGGTGCATCGTGTTGTGACGACGATCGGAAACCGGCACGGTCCCCCATCCCGCTTCACGAAGCGAGCCCACGGTGCGGCCGATCGGTTCGAAGATCGATCCGATTCGATTGGGTCGCATCGAGATCCGACCCCCGAGCTCGCAGAACCGGTCCGAACCGTGCAGGATCTGACTGTTCTCGAAGGGGCCGGGCAGGCGAACGTCGCACCCCTCGAGCAACGGCGACGTCTCCGGGACGGTGGTGTCGTCGTCCATCGAAAGGACCCGCCCCAGGAGCGGCAGTTCGGTCGCGATGCGACTCTGCCCGTAGCCCGAACGAAGCAGGAAGTTCTCGAGAATCCGCTCCGGCGGGCGAAGTCGTTCGCGGACGATGCGTGCGACCTCGGTCCTCGTCTCGAGATCCTGCAGGAAGATCTCGGGCCGCCGGACGATCGGACGCCCGGCGTGCTCGATCGCCCAGGTGATGCTCGCCGCCTTCGATTCGATCGGACAGTCGAGCGTCTGATCCCCGATCACGATCCGGGAGTCCTCTTCGATCCCCTCATCTTCGAGCCGGCTCGTGACGCTGTGAATCCAGTGCCCCAGATCACCGGGCGTCGCCCCCGTCGCACTTCGCCAACGACCGCGGGTCGGGCAGCAGATCGTTCGGGAAGCCTCCTCCGTCGGCAGCGTCGACCTCACGAATCTACCCGCGGATCGCTTCATCATCGCATCCTGCTCCCGAACATCCCGGACGCGTTCCGCATGCGACGCGACGCCCGGCACCTGTCCGATCCACGACGATCCCTCCGGCATCCTCGAATCCCACGCGATCTCTCTCGTTCTGGTCGATGCATGTGTCTCTTGAATGATGCCGACGCCTTCGAGGCGACGCACGGGTTCGTGAAGGGCGGTCCGGAAAAGGCCAAACGAACGTTTCCCGATTCTAAGGGATGATGCCGTACCGGCGAAATCCGATCCCATGAACGGACCGATTCGTCTGGTTTTCGGACATCCTGCGAACGACCTCCCACTCAGGAGCACGGGCCCCAGGCGACGAAGAGCATGCCGAGATCCACTCCGTCGATGACGCCGCTGCCATCGAAATCGGCCCGGCAGTCTCCACACCGCCCCCACTCGGCGAAGAAGATTCCGAGATCACCGCCGTCCGTGGTCCCGTCGCCGTCGAGGTCCGTGGGGCACGCCTCCGGTACGTGAAAGTCGTAAGTGACGGTGTAGCCGACCTGCCCGCCGCCGAAGAAGTCGATCACGTCGGCGGGATCCTCCTCCAGGACGAGTTGAGCCACACCGACGAGTTCGATCGTTCCTTCGCCGATCCAGGGGGCGATCTCCCCGGCGTCGTCCAGCACGACCTCCGCGAGGTCCTCGTCGAGGTAGAGGATCGCGAACGGATCGTCACCGTTGTCGAGCACGTCGAAGATCATCGCCTCCGTCTCGGCGAACGGTTGCTGCCCGGGGTGACCGTAGTCCGCGGTCAGCCGGGCCTCGACCTCGACGAATCCGCCCGAGCCGTTGGTGACCGCCTCCGCGACCAGCAGGGTGTGGAATTCGAGCGTGACCGCATCGAGGACCCGGGTGCCATCCCGGGTGTCGAAGCGATCGAGCACGATCAGATGTTCGGTGGGCGGCCCGGCGTCGCCTTCCAGCGAGCCTTCCTGCACGATCACGTCACCGAGCACGGGGCCGGCGAGAATCCCGACCAGGGCAAGCCCGGGCTTTCGAAGGCTGGACATGGAGGAAGCCCTTTCACAACCCAGAGGTCGAAGTCGAGCGATCGTCAGGCTCGCCGACGTGTCGGTCGCCGCCGACCGACGAGCACCGAAGCGAGCAGGCCGACGACGCCCGGCGCGGGCACCAGCACGACCTCGATGGCGGTGCTGTCGTAACTCGAGATCGTGAACGTCCCATCCACGGTGAGGATCCCGTCATCGACGAGATCACGGAGCACGTCGTCCCCGGCGATCGCCGCGCCGGAGAACGGCGTCGCGAGATTCCATCCCAACGGCCCGTCGTAGGTGCCGACCGTGAGGTTCTCGAACGGGACGTAGAGTCCGAAACCGATCACCAGGCCGTCGGTCGCGTCGGAATACGTCCAGACCGCCGAATCGGCGACGAACGCCGAGGTCATCTCGACCGATGCGCCTTCGATGGTCACGACCCCCGAACCGGGCGTCACGTTGAAACCCCGCGGCGATCCCGGCTGGATGTCCTCGAGCGCTGCAAGGAGCGAGAAACTCGCGTCGACGTCGACGAAGTCCGTGCCGTCGAGCGTGCCGACCGCGCCTTCGAAGGAAAAGGTGTAGCGGACCAGATCCGCGTCGGCGAGGCTGGAGCCCCCGAAGGTGGCGACCCCGGTGGCNAGGACGATCGAGGCATTCCTGCGTGTCATCTGAATCGGCTCCATGACGGTGGGTCCTTCACCCTCGCCCACCCACCCGGCCGAGTCAAGTGATTTCGAATCGAACGGTTTCCCGCCCGCCGGTGGTGACGCCGACCGGCGGGACACCGAGACTTCCGAGGCGACGTGCGAAGAACATCCCACACGTCACCACCACCGGGGTGGCGTGGCCCACCACGCCTCCCAAAGACCACGGAACCTGCCGCCCGCGNAGATACCCGCGGCCCGTCNTTCCATCCNCGGCCATCTGGATGGGACGCCGCTCACGGATGNATCAGTGGAGTCCGAGACCGACGACCGCGCCGGCGGGCGTTGCCCCGCATGTCCCGCCAGNACCAGATCCATTTGCTAGACTTAATGAGACTGAGTCTCAATTGCAGGATGGACCATGCCCGACTTTGACGGCGAAATCTCCCAGGCCGACGCCGACCGACTCTGCTTTGCCGCCAGCTGCGTGTTCTTCGCGTTGCTTCGGCGAAAGGCAACCATGCTCGGAACGCAGATCGTGCTGCCCAAGCTCCTCTGCCCCACCACCTGNCACCCNCCGCCCGAAATGCTCGACGACGACCTCGTCAAGGAGGCGACCGCGATGCTTCTTCGACTGGGCGTCGTGGAGATCAACGACGACGGCATCGTCGACCTGATTCTGGTCAGCCACGAATGATGGGCCGGCACGAACGGCCGTGAACGCCGGACGGATCCCGCCGCGACCCTCGATCGCATGACACGGCATGACATCCCGGGGAGCGGCCCCGTGTCGTTCCGTCGTCAGGTCAGAAGGTGATGCCGAGTCGGGCGCCGAGGACGATCGCGGTGTCCGCGCCGGTGTACGGCGGCTCGATGAACTGGGCGTCGAGGGTCAGGTTCACCGAGTTCATGATGGCGAAGTCGTAGTACGCCTCGATTCCCTGTGATCCATCACCGATCCCGGCGACGTTCGAGAAACGCGTGGGCTGGATGTCGGTGTAGAAGTAGCCGACGCCGAAGGTGTCGTCGGTCCTCGACGGGATCAACCCTCGACCACCGACGCCGATGCACCCGGACCAGTCGACGGGGTTCGTCTTCCGATCCGCGACGCCGAACCGCGCNAAGAGACCGAAGCCCTGCCGATCCGCCCGCCCGTCCGCCACCGCGATCGGAGCATCGCNCNNCTCGTCGGNCCACAGGTACTGCCAACCGTTCCAGTAGACCGTCCAGGTGTCGTTCTTCGTGGGGAGCCGGAGACGCTCGCCCTCGTCGAGGATGATGCGTCCGCCGATCTCCGCGAAATCCTGATCGAAGGAATACAGGCCGCCGATGGTCATGCCACCGGGGAGCCCCCCCANTTCGTATTGGAACTGGGCCTCCAGGGTGAACGAAAGTCCGTCCCCGAAGTCGTCGAAGCCCGTCGACGTCGACGAATCGGCGGTGTTGAAGAGCGTCGCGGTGACGGACATCCGATCGGTCGGCAACCACGCCGCCCCGACGCCGAGCGTGCTGTAGGGAAGCCGCAGTGCGAGTGTGGAATTGAACACGAAGTTCGAGTTCATGAACTGCGTGGTGCCCCGACCACCCGCGAATTCGTTCGAGTCACCGTTGAGCGTGTCCATCTTGCCGAGGAAGACTCCGAAATGCTCCGACAGGAACTGCGTGTAGAGCAGGTCGGTGATCGTGAAGCCGATGGAATCGTCGACCTCGCCGGTGAGCGGAAAGAACGCATCNGTGTTCACGGGGAGCACGGTGCCGACCTGCGCGTTCACGGACTTGCCGTACCGCGACTCGCCGCGGAACGTGACCAGTCCACCCGGGACGACGCCCATTCGATCGAGGTCGAGGTTGATCAGGTAGTCGCCGATCCCACCGTAGCGCGTGGCCTCGTCGAGTCCACCGGACGTGATTCCCTGACCGTACTGGACCCACTTGAACCGGAACTGGATGCCGTCGTCCGCGAGCTTCGCCCGTGAACCATTCCAGTCACCGGTGAGCGCCGGCCGCTGCTCGAGATCGCCACCGTAGTCGGGCACCGGCAGGATTCCCTTCGACGTCGTCTCCTCGGCGACGGCCGGAAGGTCGGCATCGTCCTGAGCCATGGCGAAACCCGTCGCGATGAGGACCGTGGATGAGGACATGATGATGAGCGACCGGTGCATCTGAGAAGACTCCTCGCGAGCCGGACGCGGCGGCGTTGCTCGCCGTCACGACCGGTCTGATTCCAGGCTNCCTCCGGGCTCGAACANTCGGGCCGGGGGCATGCTGACAATGCGTCAGTAATATATCCGACGGGCCTGCGACGAACATCGGCGACCACCACCGATGTGCGAATCGATTCGATAACCTCGAGTCCCCTTTCATGGCCCAGCCATTCGAAGGATCGCGGATCGTGCTCCTGGTCTCGAACGACCGCGGTGCAGGAGATGACCTTGGGAATCGTCCAGACCAACCTGAATCGCGCCCGAAACCTCGCCCGGCACGCGGGGGAGTTTCTCCGCCCGGGCGGACCACCGGGAATCGTGGTCTCGCACCACAAATGCGGCTCGGTCTGGACGTGGAACGTGATCCACGCCGCCTGTCGACGANACGGCATTCCCGCGCGTCGGGTCCACACCCAGCAGCGACGCGGCGCGATCTTCCAACGCGCGTGCCGTTTGGTGATGGTGATCGATTCCAAGGACAACATGCCCTTGGAGCACCTTCAATCATGTCGACTCGTCCACGTCACACGGGATCCGCGCGGCGTTCTGGCATCGATGCTCGAATCCCACCGCTCGACCCACCCCCTCTCGCGCCGCGAACACGATCCCTGGGGCGAGATCGCTCGAAATCGCGCCGCGCTCCAGACGCGGAATGACGACGACGGCTATCGATGGCTGTTCGAACACTCGGACTATCTCGCCAGAGTCATCGAGCAGATGGTGATGATCGAGGCGACTGCCGGTCCCGCGGATCGGATCGACCTGCGCGACATCGCGAGCGATCCTCGGGAATCGATACGCCGACTGGTGGTCCCGTTCGGCGTGCCGGAGTCGGACGTCGATGATCTCACCGCGCAGTTCGCGTACGCGAAGNTCCGGGATCCCAAGGGCCACCATCGCCGTGGCGAGCCCGACTCCTGGCGCGAGGAACTTCCGGCCGACGTGATCAAGTCCTTCCAGAACCGCTGGGGAGACGAGCTCGAACGCCTCGGCTATCCCGCCTGCGAATGAGCCGCGCTGCACGCTCTCGAAACCAGGTCTCGATCCAGCCACGAGCAGTTCCGAAAGGCCTGTACGAGCTCGAAGGGCCGGTTCGCCGCGAAGATCTCGCCCGTTTCATCCGAACCACGGCCCGAAAATCGATGGCCCACCTGCCTGCCACGTGGCGGAATCCCTCCGCCCGGCCCGGCCAACCTGCGTCTTCGAGACATGAAAGCTCGTCGGTCTCGTGCGAGATCACCCTCCAGACTCCGTGTCACTTCTAGAAGACTGTCGAAGAGCGAATCGGCACCGGTGTCGCTTCGCCATCGCCCTCATTCGAACAGACCTCGACACCGATCAACATCGCAAAATCACCGGATTCGACGGTATGAGAACGCGCCGGATCGCTCGGATCGCTGCCACCTACTTTCTCGACGCACCGATCAATCGTCTCGATGTCGCTTCCGTGAAATGAGCTTCGATCGTTGCGAGTCCAGGCCGGCGATAATGAGTGAAGCCGTAACGAAGGTCTTCAGTCTAGGGCTTCTAAGTGTTTCCTTGGCCAAAACCGCCATCGCCTTGCCAAGTTCAGGTTCGGATCTCGCATATTTCCGAACAGCCACCGATCTCATTCTTCGAGCGACTCGACGGACTTTCGGATCAGGCTGTTGAGACGCCCAGGGAATGATTGCGAGATCGTACGCCCGCAATACCCAAAGATACGTCTTCTGGGTGTCATCCGAGACAGATCCCACTCGGACATTGTAGACCCCTGACACCCCATCGACCGTCACGAGTCTTCCGAGGGCGAGCAGCCGGAACACGAAATCCACATCTTCCATGAACTCCTGCTTGCCGTCGAGAGAATCCGCACGGCAACCACGCCATGGAGAACCATCGATCTCGAGGCTTGAGACGGCGTCGCTCCGAAGAAGGACGAAACTGTGAGGAACCGGATGTACGTCGACGTAGTTTTCCTCCCGCATCGAATCCGTGGTAATCCTCTCAAGCCGCTTCCAGTCGACCGCGCCGTGGCATTCCTCGATCTCCTCGTTTGACATCACGAAGTGGCCGGCTCTCACACCCCAAAGCGATCGGTCTGCATCAAGCACTCTGGACAATTCCTTGTAGAACCAGGGGGCGATCAGGTCATCGCTGTCCAAGAAATGAATGTAGTCGACGCGTTGGCCGATGCGATTCCAACCATCATTTCTCGGCTGCGCAGCGCCTCCGGAACATTCGCCTCTCACGATGATCTCCGTGACCACGGCATGGTCTCGGACAACCGCCTCCCCCACCGGGTCTTCGCCGTCGAAGACGACGCAAACCTCGTCCGGCTTCAGGCTCTGTGCCGCGATCGAATCGAGTGTCCAACGCAGGCTCTCCCCAGCTTTGTACGACGGGATCACGACTCCGATACTCGCATGCCTTGATTTCATACTGTTGCATGCGTCAACCAAATTCGATCTGGAGAAAAACCGACGATTACCAGTGAACTCTCGATCGGGAATTTGCATGGCCACCGTGATTTCGGGGGAACTCACGTCGCCTGAGGAACCTCCCAAGCGTTCATTTGATTTCAAGATGGGTTTTCAATCGCCTGGCAGGGTCTCAAGATACCAAGCGACCGTTTATTCCCAGGCTCACCCCGATAACATGACGGCCCTTCAAAGGCACTCCGTTTCTTGAGCGTATCGCGGAATCACGCCGCCCCTCACCACNCCCCCGGGTCGATGCCCCGCCCGAGAAGGATGAACCCGCCACCACGCCACGCGCAGCAGGAGGTCTTCCGCGCGATTGGGGAGTGGTCTTCACCATGCTCGAACGACTCGAAAGGCGCCGAAATCATCGCGGCTCACGATCGCCGAGGCGGGGATGGTCGTTCGTCCCGATGCTCGAGGGCATGCCGATCATCCCGATGGCTGGATGCCATCAATCGACCATCCATCCGACCGCGATGGGCAATCCTGATTCCGCGCAGAGCATTCGGTTCATCGACCGGGGCGGGTATGTCGATGCCCGAGGCGCGGACGATGCGCCCCGCTTCACCAGGCCGCCTCGTGGAATCGCAATCCTGAAGTCGTGGCGGCCCTCATCGAGGCCAACGCCGATGTGAACGCACGGAACAATACGGAAAGCCCCTGTTCTTCCATGCAGCGTGCAACCGAGCCGAGCCTCGCTTACTCGCGATGCTCATCGAGGCCGGCAACGACGTGAACGCCACGGACCGGATGGGCCAGACCGCCCTGCATCATGCCGCCGATTCGAATCGCAATCCGCTGGTCCTCGCCCGTCTTCTGGCGTCGGGTGGCGACACGCGTGCGACCGAACGACGGAACCCGACCCCACTTCATCTCGCCGTGACGAGTCCGGTCAGCGCAGAAACCGTTCCGCGCCTGTTGGCGGCCGGCGCGGACGTCGATGCCCGCGACGACGCCGGGAGGACGCCGCTCGACCGAACGGGACCGGGACCTTCGGCAAGCGACGCAACCGTGACGCCCTGATCCCCGCCGAAGGAATCCACGGCGAGGATCCTTCGCCCTGAAGGCGACACGATCGTCCTCCAGACGCGCGTCCATCCATTTCGTAGGCTGTGATCTCCGCCCGGCCCCGGAGACCACCATGACCCGACCACACGCCCCGCTCGCGCTGCTCCTCGCCACGTCCGCCCTCGCCTGCGTCACCACCGCGGACACCATCACCGTCTGCGCGGAGGGCTGCGACCACGTCAGCGTCAACGCGGCGATCGACGCGGCGAACGATGGTGACGTCATCCAGCTCGCCGCCGAGACCTACACCGAGGAAGGTCCGATCGACACCGATGGCAAGGCCGTCACGATCCGGGGCGTCATCGCCGAGGACGAGTCCGGCACGCCGTTGAGCATCCTCGACGGCAACGGCACCCACCGGGTGCTCGTGTGCCAAAGTGGCGAGGATGCACGGACGATCCTCGAGAATCTCGTCGTCACCAACGGTCACGACCCGGCGGGTGGGAACGGCATGGCCAATCTCGATGCAAGTCATCCCACCCTGCGGAACTGCACCTTCACCTTGAACGGCGGTTCCGCCGCGTCCGCCCTCCTCGAAGGCGGGTCCATGGCATCCTTCACCCGATCCGGCGGAGGCATGAGCAACGAGGCGGGAAGCAGTCCCCGACTGATCGGCTGCCGCTTCATCGGAAACAAAGCCTGGACCGGCGGGGGCATCTGCAACGAAGACGCGCACCCGGCGTTGATCGACTGCATCTTCATCGAGAACGCCGCGGACGGCCCGGGGGGTGGCATGTACAACCTCGGAGACAGCCGACCCACGCTGCTTCGTTGCCGCTTCGAGCGGAACGTCGCCGCGAACGGCGCCGGCATGAACAACTGTGGCGGCAACACCCCGCGGCTCGAGGCCTGCGTCTTCGTCGGGAACGTGTCCGAGTTCGACGGCGGCGGCCTGAACAACTGCACCGGCAGCGCCCCGATCCTCAAGAACTGCACCTTCCGGGCCAACGAGGCCGGCCGCCGGGGTGGCGGCATCCACAACGACTCGGGCGGGCCGACGGTGCTTCGCTGCACCTTCGAATCGAACGTCCCGGATTCGATCACCTACGCGACCGAGGACGCCCGACCGAGGGTGATGACCATCGACCCGAACGTCACCGGCGATCAGGACGGCGACGGCGACTAC
>NYVS01000007.1 GCA_002684755.1 Phycisphaerae bacterium | reverse complement strand
GGTAGCCGAAGTAGTACACACCGAGGACCGACGTCTCCACGAGGAATTCGGCGACCATGTAGTCGCCGCGATTGAAGAGAGTCATCATCGCGGCGCCGAGGAGAAGCCATCGGAACTGTCGCAGGAGCGGCCAGACGAATCGCGACCGCGGTCGGAAGTCGTCCCGGGTCGGGCGGGCCCGGATCCAGAGGAACAGGATCTCCGCGACGGATCCGACCAGTACCGGGATCGCGAGCGCGGTGGCGTCTCGGAGGACGATCGCGAGGATGATCGTGAGGGGATAGGTGAAGGCGTTGTTGATGATCGTCGCGGCGGCACCGGTGCCGAAGGCGAGCCTCGAGTTCACTCGTCCCCGGAGCACGAACCGCACGGGCGAGATCATCATGGTCGCCGCCATGATCCACAGGAGCGTGACGAGACCGGGGGCTTCGAAGTGGGCCGCCAGCGACGGGGCGAGCACGAGCATCGGCACGACGCCGATGAGGTAGAAGCCGTTGGAGAGCGCGAATACCGTTCCGGTTCTCAGCCGTCGTCCCGCGGGTGGAAGCGTGACGAGATAGGCGAGCGCGTTCCCTCCCTGGAGAACGCCCGCGAAGGCCTGAATCCCGATCGCGGTCGCGAAGAGGCCGAAATCGTCGTCCACGAGAATCCACCCGGTGACGACCTGTGCTGCAAGCGCTGCGACTCGACCCAGGAGACTCGCGACGAGCATCAGGCTGGCGCCGCGTGCGGCGTGTTGGGTGAGCATGGTCGGGGGGCGTCTGGAGGCCGAGGATCACGGTCGATGGACCGTCGTTTCTGCTGCTGAGAATACGGGAACCGGGTCGGCTCGTCACAGATCGGCAGTCGAAATCGAAGACCGTGGTCTTCGATTTCGGTCTGTGGATCCACTTTCCCGGTCGCGAATTCCCGTGGAAGCTCGAATCAGTCGTACGCGGGCTCGTCGAATTCCGAGTCGGGATCGTCCGGATCCTCGGCGTGGAATTCCCGCTCGTCCGTCGTGCCGAAGATCGGTTTCATCAACTTCAGGATGATGATCGTGACGACCGCGAGTCCGACGAGTTCGACGGTGTAGATGGCGATGTCACCTCGACTGTAGGCGACGATCTTCGGACTCATCGCCGCGAGCATCGCGACCGGCCATGGATTGAACGGTTGACGGCGAAGGATGTCGTCGAAGACACGGAAGACTCCTCCCACCAGCAGGCCGAAGATCACGGTCATCCAGACACCACCATCGTGGAACGCGTTCCCGATGATTCCGGTGCCCCAGTTCACGTATCCATCGCTGAATTCACCGAGACCTTCCGGCAGGCTCTCACCCAGCGCCTGGGGCTTCTCCGGCCAGATCTCACGGGGGATCGGATTGCTGAGCACGAACCGAAGCGTGTGGAAGTAGTCGGGGTCGCCGTTCCGGTGGAACTCCTCGATGCAGAGCAGCGTGACCGTGATCGCATCCTCCTGGAGGAAACTGTCGGCGTCTCCGGAGGTTTCGAGTTGGAATCGCATGAGTTGCCGGATCCGATCCATTGCGACGCCCGAGTCGGCTTCGCCCATGAAGTCATGGCGGAATCCGCTGTATGCGAGAATGACGATGGCGGCACCGGCGCCGAGCGTGAGGATCCGTCCGATCGTCGCGGCGGGTCGCTGGTAACGCCAACGTGCCCAGTACCAGGCGATCGGGACCGCGATGAGTGCCGCGAAGAGCGGGTGGCGGCCTGCGCCGAACAGCGCCACGAACACGGCGAGCATGAAGGCGAAGCCGGTGGCGGCGAGGTAGATCAGATTGGCCGGATTCTTCAGCCAGCAGAAGAGGAAGAGGGCGATGCTTGCGGCGGGAAGCAGTTTTCCCAGCACGTTCGTGATCTGTCCGACGACCGGGATCTCGACCGGAAGGACCGATGCGAGGAGTCCGAGGAAAAGTCCGGCGCCTCCCGCGAAGAGGACGGCTCCGACGTTCGGCGTCGGCGAGGTCCGCCATCGGCGTGCGGCGATCCGCTGCGGCAGACGCCAGTGGTTGTACGCCCACCAGAATGAGAGGAAGAAGAGCCCGGTTCCCAGAAACAGCAGGAGGACGTCCGAGAAGGGGTGGTTGCCGCGATAGAGCTTGGTGATTCCCGTGGTGAGCGCAGCGACACCGAAGAACTTGGCGCAACCCAGCAGGAACAGATGTCGTGCGGTGATCAGATCGTCACCGACCACGAGATAGTTGTAGAGGATCATCGCCAGCGGGGCGAAGACCATCAGGATGCCGAAGAGGGTGATGGGTGTGTCGATCGACATCGGATTCTCAGTCGCTCATCGGACGGCCGGAGAGCTGGTGTCCGGCGTCGAGGAGGGTCTTTTCCCGCTTCGCGAGTTCGAGATCGTTCTCGACCATCATGCGGGCGAGTTCCTCGACTCCGGTCGTGGGCTTCCATCCGAGGGCCTCTCGGGCCTTCGTGGGATCTCCGAGGAGCTCCGCGACTTCGGCCGGCCGGAAATATCGGGGGTCGATCTCGATGAAGTCGTTCGGGTCGAGGCCCACCTCCGCGAAGCAAAGTTCGCAGAATCGTCGGACCGAGATCATCTCGCCGGTGGCGATGACGTAGTCGTCGGGCTTGTCCTGTTGCAACATCGCCCACATCGCCTCGACGTAGTCGCCGGCGAAGCCCCAGTCCCGCATCGCGTCGAGATTGCCGAGATAGAGCTTGTCCTGAAGCCCCATCTTGATGCGTCCGACGGCGCGGGTGATCTTCCGGGTCACGAACGTCTCGCCGCGTCGAGGACTCTCGTGGTTGAAGAGAATGCCGCAGGAGGCGTGCATGTCGTAGCTCTCCCGGTAGTTCACGGTCATCCAGTGACCGCAGACCTTCGCGCAGCCGTAGGGGGAGCGGGGGTGGAACGGGGTCGTCTCGCGCTGCGGGACCTCGTGCACCTTCCCGAACATCTCGGAACTCGACGCCTGGTAGAAACGGATCTGTCGACCGGCGCGGTCCTGTTCGGCGCGGACGGCCTCGAGAAGCCGGAGTGTTCCGGTCGCGACCACATCGGCGGTGAATTCGGGCTGGTCGAAGCTCACCTTGACGTGGCTCTGGGCGCCGAGGTTGTAGACCTCGTGCGGTGAAACGTCCTGGAGAATCCGCATGAGGCCGGAACCGTCGGAGAGGTCGCCGTAGTGGAGCTTCAGGCGGACGCCGCGTTCATGCGGGTCTTGATAGATGTGATCGATCCGCTCCGTGTTGAAACTGGCGGATCGTCGGATGATGCCGTGGACTTCGTAGCCCTTGTCCAGGAGAAGTTCCGCGAGATAACTTCCATCCTGACCGGTGATGCCGGTGATGAGGGCTCGGCGGCGGTTCTGATCGTTCATCGGGGACTCCTGCGGCATCGATCCGGATCGAGACACATCTCGAGGATCATCTGACCGCTCGCTGGGAACAGTAGTATCGGCCCTCCGGCGGCGGGGCTTGCGGAGTTCCCACGGCCTCCGGCATGGTTTTCATCGAAATCGATCATCTGGGCGGGAGCGTCGGGTTTCATCGACGGTCGACGCTCTGAAAGTCGATGAGACAGGTTCGGTACGTACGCAGGATCATCGGAGGTTCCATGGATCTGGCAGGTAAGACAGTCGTGGTGACCGGCGGCGCAGGATTCCTGGGCCGATCGGTGGTGGCCGAGCTCGAGGCCCGCGGCGCGGGTGATATCGTCGTTCCCCGAAGCACCGAATACGACCTGGTGCATGAAGAAGCGGCGATTCGGCTTTATCGGGACCATGATCCGGACGTCGTGCTCCATCTCGCCGCGGAGGTCGGGGGAATCGGGGCCAATCAGGACAATCCCGGACGGTATTTCTTCGCGAACATGGCGATGGCGATCAACCTGATCGAACAGGCTCGGATCCATGCCTCGGGTGATCGCCCCTTCAAGTTCCTTCAGGTCGGCACGATTTGCGCGTATCCGAAGTTCACGCCGGTGCCGTTCAAGGAGCAGGATCTCTGGAACGGGTATCCCGAAGAGACCAATGCGCCGTACGGGATCGCCAAGAAGGCCGCGATGGTGATGCTCGACGGATACCACCGTCAGTACGGACTGGCGTCCGCCTACGTCCTGCCGGTGAATCTCTACGGTCCCTTCGACAACTTCAATCCGCGAACCAGTCACGTCATTCCCGCGTTGATTCGCAAGTGCGTGTCGGCCCGGGATGCCGGGAGCGACCACATCGAGTGCTGGGGAACGGGCTCCGCCAGCCGGGAGTTCCTGTACGTCGACGATTGCGCGAAGGGAATCATCCGAGCCGCGGAAGTGCTCGACGAACCCACCCCGATCAATCTCGGTACCTGCATGGAGATCACGATCCGCGATCTCGTCGAGCTCATCGCGAAGCTCTCGGGCTTCGAGGGTGAGATTCGCTGGGACGCCACCAAGCCGGATGGTCAACCACGGCGGTGCCTCGACACGACGACCGCCGCCGATCGACTGGACTGGAAGGCCGCGGTCGGCTTCGAAGACGGACTCCGGCGGACGATCGACTGGTTCATCGAGAACCGCCGGAAGATCGAAGCCGCCGAAGCGGCACCGACGACCTGATCACATGCGAATTCTCCTGATCAACCAGGTCTTCTACCCGGACGTCGCGGCGACGGCCCAGCACGGTCACGATCTCGCACGGGATCTCGTTCGAAACGGACATGAGGTCACGGCGATCGCATCGAGGTCCATCTACGGCAAGAGGGGAGCAGCCCTTTCGTCCCGGGACGTCGTCGACGGGATCGAGATCCACCGCGTCGGGCGATCCTTCTTCGGCAAGGTCGGCATCATCGGTCGTTTCGCGGACTTCGGTCTCTTCTACATCGCCGCGTTGTCGAAGGCGATCCTGCTTCCAAAGCATGACGTGGTCGTCTGTTTCACGACCCCGCCGTTCATCTCCGCGTTGGGCCGGATTCTCAAGGCCATCAAGGGAACTCGATTCGTCTACTGGGTGATGGACCTCTATCCCGACGTGGCCGTCGCGGCGGGCGTCCTCTCGGAACGGAGTCTTTCCACCCGTCTTCTCGAGCGGGTCAATCGGTGGTGCCTCCGCGGTGCGGATGCAGTGGTGGTGCTCGGTCGCTGCATGCGGGATCGGGTGCTCGCCAAGGGAGTTTCGGAATCGAAGGTCCATCTGATCGGGGTCTGGGGTGATCGTGAAGAACTGCAGTCGACACCATCGGATGCGAACCGGTACCGAAACGAGTGGGACATCGGCGATCGATTGCTCGTGATGTACTCCGGCAATTTCGGAATCGGTCACGAGATCGAGACCTTCCTCGATGCGGCGAAATCCTTCCGCGACGACGACCGGATCCGATTCGCGTTCGTCGGGGGGGGCAAGCGGAAGAAGCGGGTCGAGGAATTCGTGAAGGCGTCGGGGCTGGAAAGGACCTGCATTCTTGCGGAGTACCAACCCAGGGAGCGACTCGGGGAACTGCTCGGTGCCGCGGATCTTCACCTCGCATCCATGCTTCCGGGATGGTCGGGCGTGATGGTCCCGAGCAAGCTGTTCGGAATCCTCGCCGCGGCACGCTCCGTCGTCTTCATCGGTCCGAAGGACAGCGAGGTCGCACAGGTGATCGAGGAACTCGACTGCGGAAGCGTGGTCACGCCCGGTGACGTCGAGACGTTGCGACGCGTGATTCTCGATGCCGCCGAGGATCCGGAGGCGACCAGATCGGCCGGGCGACGTGGCCACGCCGGAATGGTCGAAGAACACGACGCCACGCATCGTCTCGCCGCGTGGCGGACCCTGCTCGAACGTGTGGGTGGCTCGGGAGCGACCACGTGAACGTCACCGCGACCGAGCCACTTCGCCATGGACTCTCCTTCGACATCGAGGACTGGTTCCACGTGATCGGCGTCCCCGAACTCGAGGATTCCGGCACCTGGGCGACACGATCGACCCTGGTGGAGCGACGAACCGACGAGATACTCTCGATCTGCGCGGATCACGAGGTANNCGGAACGTTCTTCGTGGTCGGGTGGATCGCGGATCGTCACCCCGGACTCGTCCGCCGGATCGTCGAGGCCGGGCACGAGGTCGCATCCCACTCGTACTGGCATCGNCTCNTCCCGGATCTCGACCGTANGACCTTTCGTGACGACCTCCGTCGATCCATCGCCGCCATCGAAGANTGCGCCGGNGTGTCCGTCCGGGGCTATCGCGCTCCATGCTTCTCGGTGATCCCCGGTTTCGAATGGGTCTTCGACGAGTTGCTGGACGCGGGAATCCGATACGACGCGAGTCTCTTTCCGAAGGCGCGGGAGAATGGTGGCTATCCCTGTCCCGACGAACCGCATCTCGTCACCACGCCAGCGGGACGCGTGATCCAGTCGCTTCCGATGAGTCTCACGCGATTCGGTCCGATTCGGACGGGATTCTCGGGTGGGAGCTACTTCCGGCTGCTTCCCGGATCCATCCTCGTCCGAGCCTTCGAGGTCCGTGAGGCTTCCGGAATTCCCGGCGTCATCTATCTTCACCCGCGCGACCTCGCCCCGGACTGCCCGCGGGTTCCGATGTCACTGAAGCGACGGTTCTACCTTCACGCAGGACTGGCCGGTACCGCGGCCAAGTTGAAGCGACTGTTGGAACGATTCCGATTCACGACCTGCGAGGACGTCGCCCGACGCCATCTCGGTCTTCTCGAGGCATGCACATGATCGACGTACTGGTCATCACGAAGAACGAGGAAGCGAATCTCCCCTCATGTCTCGAGGCGCTTCAGGGATGGACCCGGAAGGTCTTCGTCGTCGATTCCGGATCGACCGATCGAACCTCCGAGATCGCGATCTCGATGGGAGCGGAATTCGTTCATCACGACTGGTCGGGCTATGCCTCCCAGAAGAACTGGGCCCTCGAGAATCTCGACTTCAGCGCGCCGTGGACGATGATCATCGACGCGGACGAGATCGTCACGCCGGCGCTGCGGGAGGAGATCCGATCGGTCATTGAACGGGATCCGGACACGGTGGAGGAGTCGGCGTTCTACCTCAACCGCCTCTTCTACTTCCTCGACGATCCGATTCGCCATTGCGGCTACTTCCCGAGTTGGAATCTCCGTTTGTTCAAGCGTGGCTCCGCTCAGTACGAGGACCGGGCGGTCCACGAGCACATGGTGGTGGATGGAGAAGCCGCCTATCTCGAAGAGCCGATGACCCATGATGATCGCCGGGGCATCGAACACTCGATCGCGAAGCACAACAGCTACTCGAGTCTCGAAGCCCGGGAGATCCTTCGCGGCCGCGAAGCCGCGGGTCCGCCCGCCTCCGGTCTCGCGTCGAACATCTTCGGCAGTGCGCTTCAGCGGCGACGCTGGTTCAAACAGCGGATCTACCACCTGCTTCCAGCGCCCTGGATGTTCCGGTTCTTCTACATGTACATCTGGCGTCGTGGGTTCATGGATGGTGCGACGGGCCGTCAATTCAGCCTCTTCATCAGCGCGTACGAGTTCCTCATCTCACTGAAGATCAAGGAACTCCGTCTGGATCGTTCTCCGAGACGCCCCGAGCCCATGGACGAGGCCGGGCCTCGTGGTGATCTTCCGGTCACCGTCGTGGTTCCGGTCCTCAACGAGGAGAAGAACCTCCCGATCTGTCTCAGTCGCCTAGGCCGGTTCGCCAAGGTCGTGGTGGTGGACTCCGGGAGTACCGACCGAACGGTCGAGATCGCTCGAGAGCATGGCGCTGAGGTGGTCGACTTCCGCTGGGACGGGCAGTTCCCGAAGAAGCGGAACTGGGTGCTCCGAAACCATGAATTCGACACGCCCTGGATTCTCTTCCTGGACGCCGACGAATACGTGAACGACGACTTCTGCGACGAGCTCGCCACCACCCTTCCGGACAGCACCCACGATGGAATGTGGCTTTCGTACCACAACTACTTCATGGGTCGGTATCTCCGGCACGGAACGGCGTTCACCAAGCTCGCGTTGATCCGGGCCGGCAGCGGTGAGTACGAACGAATCGACGAGGAGCGATGGAGTCACCTCGACATGGAGGTTCACGAGCATCCGGTGCTGACGGGAACCACCGGTCGCATCGGCGCCACGATCGACCACGATGACTACAAGGGACTCGAGTCGTACATCCGCAAGCACAACGAGTACTCTTCGTGGGAAGCGAAGCGGTACATGAAGCTGGTCGAAGGCGGGGGGCCCGGGCAGTCGTACTTCACCCGGCGACAACGCTGGAAGTACGGGGCCATTCGTCGCTGGTGGCTCGCACCCGGCTACTTCCTCGCGAGCTACGTGTTCCGGTTCGGGATTCTCGACGGATATCCCGGGTTCGCATTCGCCTTGTTGAAGTGGATCTACTTCTTCCAGATCCGGCTCAAGATCATCGAGCTCGAGAAGGCGGAACGCCGCAGCGCATCAGTCGGCTGATTCAACCGTCGTCGACCTCGGGTCGGTCGAACTTCCGCATCGCGATCTCGTTCCCGGGATTGCCCACGGTCACGGTCCACGGCTTCGCGTCGCGCACCGCGACGGCGGCCGCGCCGACGACCGCGCCTTCGCCGATGGTCACGCCGGGCATGATGAACGCCCGGGCGCCGATGAACGCGTCCTCGCCCACGTCGATCGGTCCGACGATGAGGGGAAGGGTGGGAACGGAAAGGTCGTGACTTCCACCGCAGAGATAGGTTCCCTGCGCGATCGTGCACCGCGCCCGCAGGACGCACTCACCGAGGTTGTAGACCTCGCTGTTCGGCCCGAGGCACGCCCGGTCGTGAAGCTCGAGCTGCCAGGGCACGCGAATCCGACACGATCCCGCGACGTAGGGACGACCGGTGATCCGGCACCCGAACAGGCGGAGGATCAGCAGTCGCCACGCGTTGGCGGGGTTCGGCGTCCATCGACAGCACACCATCCAGGTGATGGCGAAGAAGGCGACGCCGAGTCGTTCGCGGAGCGACCACGGGCTGGCGTAGGCGCTGGCCTGATCGTCCTGCTTCCGGTGAAGGCGGTCCTTCGGTCGATTGCTGGGTCGATTGCTCACGATTCGGGCCGTCCTCTCCGGAGTTCGTCGGCCGATCGCTCGAAGTCCTTGAGATACGCGGTGGCGATCTCCTCGATTCCGTATCGGGCAGCCGCCTCGATGGCGTTTCCGGAGAGTCTCCGGCGGAGTTCGTGGTTCGTCGCCAGGCGATCGATCGCCTCCTCCAGACGTTCGACCTCCCGTTCACCGCGTGGAAACACCAGTCCCGTCTCGTCGTCGCGGATGTACGCGGCATATTGGGGAAGGTCCGCGACCACCGGTGGAAGGCCGCACGCCATCGCTTCGAGGGGTGCCACCGGAGATGCTTCGCCCTTCGCGGCGATGGACGGATAGCANTAGATGTCGGCGGCTCGGAGCTCGTCGGCGAGGGCGGCNGGATCGGAGACCCCGCCCGGGAGCTCCAGNGGGGCGTCACCGGCGAGTGACCGAAGGCGGCGGAGGTAGTCGGGGCCGCCGCCNCCATCGCCCAGATCGGCGGGACCGACGAGTCGGAGGCCGAAGGTCCGGCCCGAGGCGAGCAGGCGACGCCATGCCTCGACCAGCAGGTGGAGACCCTTTTCAGGATGGATTCGACCGGTGTAGAGGATTCGGGGATTCTCGGAGGGGCTNGCNTGTTCGGTCGCGGGACGGAAGGTCNTCAGGTCGACGGGGTTGCCGATGAGGGCGACCCGTCCCGCGAAGTCCGGTCGTTCNTCGACGATTCCATCCACGATCGCCTGCGANACGGTNGANANNCGGTCGACGCCNCGGTAGAGACGCATCTGTCCCTTCGGGAACCGCTGGACGTGCATGTTGAGGACNCCGATCCGGCGACGGATTCGATTCCGAGGCGATCGAAGGAGCCAGGGGAGCCAGAAGCAGTTCGTGACCGTCACGTCCGCGTCCGGAAGGAGTCTCGCCGCGCGGCGGGACCATCCGAAGTCTCGAATGACGTCGCCTCGGACGCTTCGGCCGCGGGCCAGGAGGGGCAGCCTCCGATACTCCACGCCCGCGATCGAAGACCCTCGGGGAAGCTCGGGATGGTCCGGACCNACCATGACCACCTCGTGTCCACNTCTGGCGAACACCTCGGCCAGCTTCCACCACACCTTCTCGATGGCGCCGCTGGGGGCGGGCGGCGGCGGCTTGAATGGTCCCAGCACGATGGTGATGCGCATCTGGACTCGGACTCCCGGCACCGGAACAGGATCACGAAGTCGTAGAATACGTCTTTCAGCGTCGAGGCCCACCGGGACCTCGGCCTCGACCTTCGATCCGTACCGGAACGGCCGATGCCACTTCGACTCCACGACACCCTCGAACGACGACAGATCGACTTCGAACCCATCGATCCCGACGGTCCCGTGACCTTCTACACCTGTGGTCCGACCGTCTACGACTATGCCCACATCGGCAATTTCAGGTCCTTCCTGAACGCCGACGTGCTTCGCCGGACGCTCGAGTTCCTCGGTCACGAGGTGCGTCACGTGATGAACATCACCGACGTCGGCCACATGACCGACGACGCGGTGGCGGACGGCGGGGGCGAGGACAAGATGGCGTTGGCGGGCAAACGACTTCAGGAGGCGAAGAAGTCCGGAGGACTCCCNGAGGGCGTCGAGCTCGATCCGAACGANCCCAACGCGATCGCGGACTTCTACGCCGACGCCTTCATCGAGGACGCCCGGATCCTCGGGCTCGGCGTCGTCGAGGACGCCTTGAAGGATCCGGCGCTGATGCCGCGGCCCACCCGCTGGATCCCGCAGATGATCGCCCTGATCGAGCGACTGATCGAGGGCGATCACGCGTACGTCGGCGGCGACGGCGCCGTGTACTTCTCGGTGTCGAGTTTTCCCGCGTACGGTCGACTGAGCGGCAACACCGTCGACGCGCTTCGTTCGGGCGAAGGTGGCCGGGTCTCCTCCACGAATCAGGCCGCGAAACGCCATCCCGCCGACTTCCTGCTGTGGAAGCCCGATCCGTCGCATCTCATGCGGTGGGCGAGTCCGTGGGGCGAGGGCTATCCGGGGTGGCATCTCGAGTGCAGNGCGATGGCGCAGGGCCTGCTCGCGGCGTCGGACGGGCCGCACGCCGGCCAGATCGATCTGCACTCGGGTGGCGAGGACAACATCTTCCCGCATCACGAATGCGAGATCGCGCAGAGCTGTGCCGCCTCCGGCGGTGAGCGCTTCGCCCGTCACTGGTTCCACACCCGGCACCTCGTCGTCGAGGGCGAGAAGATGTCGAAGTCCGGGGGCAACTTCTTCACGGTCCGCGACATCCTCGCCCGTGGCGTGACGCCGGCGGCGCTCCGGCTCGAACTGGTGCGCACGCACTACCGCCAGAACGCGAACTTCACGATGCAGGGCCTCCGCGACTGCGGTCGGATGGTCGACCGCTGGTGCCGACTCCGTGATCGTCTCGTCGAGGGCCGGGTGGTCCCCGGCGACGGACCCGGACCGCTGGAGTCGGCCTTGCCGGGCTTCGAGGAGGCGGTCTCCGACGACTTGAACCTGGCCCGGGCGATCGGCGTCCTCAACGAGGCGGTCAATGCGAGNCGGCTCGAGGACGACGCGGAATCCGGCTCGTCCGAGCGGGCGGCCGCCGAACTCGCGGCGCTGGTCCGAATGGACGGGATCCTCGGCGTGCTCGAGCGAAACGTCGTCCGATCGGCGCCGGACGAGGACGACCTCGCCACGGAGATCGAGGCGAAGATCGCGGCGCGGACCGATGCCAAGGCTGGAAAGGACTGGGCGGCCGCCGACGCGATCCGCGACGAACTGACCGCGATGGGCATCGCGATCAAGGACGGCCCGGACGGAACGACGTGGACGCGGATCGTCGAATGACCGGATCCCGCCGAGTTCCGGTGATCGGCCTCGCGGGTGGCATCGGTGCCGGCAAGAGCGCCGTGGCCTCGGTGCTGGCGCGGGCCGGATGCGTGATCAGCGATTCGGATCGCGACGCGGCCGAAGTGCTTGCGGATCCCTCGGTGGTCGAGACCCTCCGCGGCTGGTGGGGCGACGAGGTCGTCGCACCGGACGGTGGTGTCGACCGGTCCGTGATCGCGGGGCGGATCTTCGGCGACGACGGCGCCCGTCGGCGACTCGAGTCCCTCGTCCATCCGAAGATTCATCGACTCCGCGAGGCGAGGTTCGCCGCCGCCCCGCCGGACGTCGTGGCGTTGGTCATCGACGCGCCGCTGCTCTTCGAAGCGGGACTGGCGGAATCCTGCGACGCGGTGTTCTTCGTGGACGCGCCGTGGTCGTCGCGGCTGGCTCGCGTCGTCGAACACCGCGGCTGGAACGAGTCGGAACTCCGACGACGAGAAGCCGCGCAGCTTCCGATCGAGGAGAAGCGCCGTCGCGCGACGCTCGTCATCGANAACGATTCGGACGCTGATGCCCTCGAGTCCTCGGTCCTCGCGGCGTTGCGGCGGTCGACCGCGGACCGTTGATGGCGTCGTCTCGAACCGCTTCACACGATCGAACCCGCGTTAGGATTCCGCGTCGTCTCGTCCGNCGCGCCATCCGTCCTGCTCCGGAGTCCTCGCCATGTCCGATTCGACCACCGTCAATGCCTGGGCCGCCATGGAGCCCGGTGGGAGATTCGAGCCGTACCAGTTCGAATTCGGCCCGCTCGGCGACGACGAGGTCGAGATCGAGGTGACGCACTGCGGCATCTGCCACAGCGATCACAACATGCGGAACGACGACTGGGGCATGACGGTGTTCCCGTTCGTGGGCGGGCATGAAGTGGAGGGGCGTGTGGCGCGGCTCGGTGCGTCGGTCACGGGCCTCGCGGTCGGCGACCGCGTCGGCGCGGGGTGGTTCAGTCACACCGATCCCGACTGTCCCCGGGCGCAGGCCGGCGATCACACGCTTTCTCCGACGTCGCGGGGCATGATCGTCGGCCGTCACGGCGGTTTCGCGGACCGGGTCCGGGTCCAGTCGACCTGGACCTTCCCCATCAGTGATGCGATCCCGGTCGGTGAGGCGGGACCCTTGTTCTGCGGTGGAGCGGCGGTCTGGACCCCGATTCAGAACTCGGCGAAACCGACNGGTCGGGTCGGCGTGGTCGGAATCGGCGGTCTCGGGCATCTGGCCCTGAAGTTCGCGAAATCATGGGGCTGCCACGTCGTGGCGTTCACTTCGACGGCCTCCAANCGCGAGGCGGCGCTGGCGATGGGGGCGCACGAGGTCGTGGTCGGGTCGGATCCCGAGGAAATCGTCGCCCGAGCCGGGACCCTCGACCTGTTGATCACCACCATGGATCAGTCGATCGACTGGGACGCCCACATCGGGATGCTCGCCCCCCGGGGCCGTCTCCATCTCGCTGGTGCGGTGATGGAACCGATCTCCTTCGGTGCGTTCGGGTTGATCATGACCGAACGCTCGATCTCCGGTTCGTCGGTCGCGAGCCCCAGCAACACGCGGGCGATGCTCGATTTCGCGGGACGGCACGGGATCGCGCCCACCACCGAGCATTTTNCGATCACCTCGATCAATGAAGCCTTCGATCGACTTCTNGCCGGCGAGGTCCGCCATCGGGCGATCCTTGATTTCGGTGGTTGACCCGAAAATCCCGGCCGGGCCCTCGTGTCGCTTGACCTGAGGAGCTCGGCGGATCATCATGCGTGTTCGGAAGCCGCTCNGATGGCTCCCGGACCCCACACCAACAACACGCCGCCTGCCGAGCCGTGCTCGAGGATCCGACCGGATCCGCACGGCGTCCCGATTCCGATCGGGCCCCAAAGCTCCAAGCGTCGCAGGCCGGCCACTTCAGGTCGTCTACACCATGACAAGCAAGTCCCGTCGTCGTCGCCGCAGCAAGGGCGGCGGTAACTCCTCAGGCAACAACGCGAGCATCGCGACCGTGACGCTGGCGCCTGGATCGGTTCCCACCGACGAGCAGCTCGAACTCGAAGCCGCGGAGCTCGAGAACGAGCTCCAGGAACGCTACGACCTCGCGAAGAAGAAGGACCTCGACCTCGCCAAGCTGCAGAAGCTGACGAATCCCGCGCTGCTCAAGATCGCGAAGAAGGAGAAGATCGAGGACGCCGGCAACCTGCCGAAGCAGAAGCTCGTCTTCGAGATCCTTCGCAAGCGGGCCGAGAAGGCCGGCTTCATGATCGCCGAAGGCACCCTCGAGATCATGCCCGAAGGCTTCGGTTTCCTTCGAAGCGCGGAGTACAGCTACCTGCCCTGCGCCGACGACGTCTACGTCAGTCCGAGCCAGGTGCGCCGTTTCGGTCTCCGTCGCGGCATGGTGGTCAAGGGGCTCATTCGACCGCCGAAGGAGGCCGAGACGTATTTCGCGATGCTCCGCGTCGAGGAGGTCAACGGTCGGGATCCGAAGATCCTTCACGAATTGCCGACCTTCGAGAACCTGACGCCGCTTCACCCGAACCACCGCATCCAGCTCGAGATCCCCGACGAGCCCGACCGCATCGAACCGCGGATCATCGACATGGTGACCCCGCTCGGCTTCGGTCAGCGGGCGCTGGTGGTCGCGCCGCCGCGAACCGGCAAGACCGTGATCCTGCAGCAGGTCACCCATGCGATCGCGAAGAACCACCCCGAGGCGAAGGTGATCGTGATGCTCATCGACGAACGCCCGGAAGAGGTGACCGACTTCAAGCGAAACACCCCCGACACCGTCGAGGTGGTGGCCAGCACCTTCGATGAGGAGGCCACGCGGCACATCGCGGTCTCCGAGATCGTGATGGAGAAGGCCCGGCGGATGGTCGAATTCGGCGATCACGTGGTGATCCTGCTCGACTCGATCACCCGACTCGCCCGTGGCTACAACAACGGCATGTCCGGATCCGGCAAGATCGGCTCCGGCGGTGTCGACAATGCGGCGCTCATCAAGCCGAAGAAGTTCTTCGGGTCGGCCCGGAACATCGAGGACGGTGGCTCGCTCACCATCATCGCGACCGCGCTGGTCGACACCGGCAGNCGGGCGGACGAGGTGATCTTCGAAGAGTTCAAGGGAACCGGCAACGCCGAGCTGCATCTCGACCGCAAGCTCGTCGAGAAGCGGGTCTATCCGGCGATCGACATCGCGGCGAGCGGCACCCGGCGGGAGGAGCTCCTCCTCGATCCGCAGGAACACGAGCTGATCACCCGGCTTCGGAAGGTCGTTTCCGACATGAACGTCGTGGAGGCGATGGAACTCCTGCGTTCGCGACTGGCCAAGACCAAGAGCAACGGCGAGTTCCTGATGACGATGAGCATGTGATGATCGATTCCGCCCCGTGAGGGTGGATTTCAGGCGGATCCGGATGGTGACGGGAACCGTTCACCGGTCCCGGTGCGGATGGGAGATGGGCCCCAGGCCCGTTTCGGCGTCCGGAAGGGGCATTCTCCCTTCGGGACGGGTATCGTCGATCGTCGGTCCATCGAATGGGTGCACGAAGCAGAACGGAGAGTCGCGTGCGAGCAAACCAGAATCAACGAGGCGTGACGATCGTCGAGATCCTCGCGGTGATCGGGATCATCGTCATCCTGCTGGCGGTCCTTCTTCCAGGCCTCGGCACGGTGAACCGCACCGGCGAGCAGGTCACCAGCGAGAACAACCTCCGTCAGATCTTCATGCTGATGACGGACTACTCGACCGACAATCGCGAGATCATCGTCCCGTCGAGTTTCGACTACCGGGAGGCCAGCTATCCCGGGAAGATCCGATCCGACAGCCCCGCGGGCGTCGAGCCGCTCGTGGGCCCGCTCGCGAGTGGGGAGTTTCCGCCCGGAAGCACCTTCCAGAACGTCGGAACGTGGGCGGACATCCTGTGGTCCCGCTCGGATCTCAGTGCGAACGGCATCCTGATTCCATTCGAGGGCGACTCGAATCCGGACGGCTACAACTACCGCTACGACGCACCCGACCGCGTGGTCTTCGAGTCCGATCCGGGGTTCAAGAACATCCTGCGAAGCACGGTCAAGATGACCCGGACCGCCGGGGGCGACGAGGCCACGCCGTTCGGCGACGGCGCTCGTGCCAGCGAGATCGGCCAGCCCGGCTACTTCGCGGCGAACGACTGGTTCTCCGTCTGCTGCTCCGATTCGGAGTGGTATTCGCGACCGCAGATTCGATTCCCGGCCCGATCGGTCTACCTGGTCGACTCGCTCGCGGGCGAGACGATCGCACCGACCGTCGAGGGCTGGGGCGATCCAGGCCAGGGGTACGACACGCAGGTGGACTTCCGGTACATCGGTGACACCTCGCTCTTCCTCACGCTCGATGGCGGCATCAAGGCCGAGACCCAGTTCGTCGATCTCGACGAAGTCCTGGATCGGAAGTACCTGATCTCGGATCTCGACCGACGGCCGGGCTCGAACCCCAACCCCTGAACCGAAGTTTCGACGAAGCGCCTTCGGGATGCTTCGTGGAGAACCACCCGTCGGTGGCCGCTCAGAAAGGCCCGGCGGGCGTTCGTTCTCGCCTTGAGTATCTATAAGACAGTAATTATACGGACCATGTTGCTTGCAGGGCCATGAGACGTCGGTCCACCCTCGGTGAATGACTCGGGGAGAAGAACCCTTGCCTTCGCCCGGGGATTCGGTACAATCCGCAACCCACCGTCCCTTCCCGGGGCGGTTTTTATTCGGCGTGCGTCGAGCTCTACCGACGTTCGCTTGCGTGACAAGGTTCAGGATCGGTGCGTCAAGCATCGGACACGCCACCGTAGCTCAGTGGTAGAGCACACCCTTGGTAAGGGTGAGGTCACGGGTTCAAGTCCCGTCGGTGGCTTCGAATCGCTCAATCGGAACGAGGTTTCGCTCGTTCCAAATCATGGTCCCGACCGAGGTGGTCGGGCGCAATCACCGGAGGAATGGCCCACANGGGTCGGAACTCCAANTGTCGAACGCCGCACGGACACCGGTTGACCCCGACGGCGCGAATTCGGAGATGCCCGCAGATGGCAAAGGAAGTCTTCCAGCGGACCAAGCCGCACGTCAACGTGGGCACCATTGGCCACGTCGACCACGGCAAGACCACGCTCACCGCCGCGATCACCACGGTTCAGGGTGAAAAGGGCCTCGCGAAGCAGATCGCCTATGACGAGGTCGCCAAGGCGTCCGAGTCGGAAGGCCGACGCGACCCCACCAAGATCCTCACCATCGCGACCAGCCACGTCGAGTACGAGTCGGAGAACCGACACTACGCGCACGTCGACTGTCCCGGTCACGCCGACTACGTGAAGAACATGATCACCGGTGCCGCCCAGATGGACGGCGCGATCCTGGTCGTTTCCGCGTCCGACGGCCCCATGCCCCAGACCCGTGAGCACATCCTGCTCGCTCGTCAGGTCGGCGTGCCGAAGATCGTGGTGTTCCTCAACAAGTGCGACCTCGTCGACGACGAAGAGCTTCTCGACCTCATCGAACTCGAGGTTCGCGAGCTCCTCAGCAAGTACGACTTCCCCGGCGACGACACCCCGGTCATCCGTGGTGCCGCCTACCCGGCGCTGCAGAACCCCTCCGATGACGGCAAGAACGCCTGCATCGGCGAGCTTCTCGAGCAGCTCGACACCTACATCGAAGA
The DNA here is from genome assembly GCA_002684755.1 of Phycisphaerae bacterium. The sequence goes on along the minus strand of NYVS01000007.1, from coordinate 267 downwards.
GCCGGTGCGGGAAACCGACAAGCCCTTCCTGATGTCGATCGAAGACGTCTTCTCGATCAAGGGCCGCGGTACCGTCGCGACCGGTCGTATCGAGCGTGGCGTCATCAAGGTCGGTGACGAAGCCGAGATCGTCGGTCTCGCCCCCGAGACCCTCAAGACGACCATCACCGGCGTCGAGATGTTCCAGAAGACGCTCGACGAGGGCCAGGCCGGCGACAACGTCGGTTGCCTCCTCCGTGGCGTCGAGAAGACCGACATCCAGCGTGG